>SPBW01000257.1 GCA_004525685.1 Candidatus Atribacteria bacterium | reverse complement strand
TTCGCCAGAACCCGCGCTGCCGCAGCGCTTTGCCTAAGTAGACGAGGCTGAGCATGATGGGAACCTCCCAAAAGAGGCCCATCGTAGTTCCCAGCGCCGCATACGAACCGACACCATACATGGCGATTGCCGACGCAATGGCAATCTCAAAGTGGCTAGAGGACCCGATGATCGTCGTGATAATCGCCTCACGGTATCGAAATCCGAGCGCTCGTGTGACGATGAGATTGAACCCAACGACGATCACAAAGCCAAGTAGCAGCGGTACGGAGACCAGCAGCAATTGATCGAAGTGTCGCAACAACACGTCGCCATTGAGTGCAAACAGAATGACGAGGGTCAGGAGCAATGCGCCTGTAGAGATACTGCCGATTGCAGGTCGGTAGACCCCGTCAAACCACGGCTGCCCCTTGGTTTGAACGAGCAGTCGCTTGCTGATCATTCCCAGAAGAAGGGGAGCGCCGATGAAGATACCTGCTGACACGGCGAGCAGGACACGGTCAATAGGAGTATTCTGTAGCCCGGTCAGCAGCGATACGACGGGTACATAGAGAATCATGATGGTTACCGTGTTCAGGCTTGTGTTGACAACATTCTGCTCCTGATTCCCATCAGCAAGCTTGCCCCAGACAAGCACCATGGCTGTGCAGGGGCTGGCTCCGAGCAGGATGACGGCCACCATGAGCTGTGGGTTATCCCTCAAGAACAGGTAGGCAAGACCTGCAGCCACAAGTGGTGCGATGATCCAATTGGACAGGAGGGTGATGAGGATCGGCTTGGGATTCGAACGCAGCTTTCGCAATTCGGAAAGCTGCACGTTGAGCATAGCCGGGTACATCATGAGGAACAAGCAGATTCCGATTGGAATGGACATCCCTCGCACTTGCCAGGAATCGATTGCCGTAGCGAGCCTGGGAATCGTTTGCGACAACAGCAATCCCAACCCCATACACGCAGCTACCCAAAGCGCCAAGTATTTCTCAAATCCCCGCATGATGATCCCCCGGTTCGATGGTCTCAGTGTTGGGACACCATACTGGACGTTTCAGATCCGGTCAATGCTTACATCCGTCTGAGGGCGCGACTGGGGTCGTGTCTTGCATTACCACATCCCGAAGATCTGGCACTTTGAGTCCCACGCGATTTGACAGCACACGGCACGATGTGAATTCTGTTGCGGGGGTGAGTGAAATGAGCAAGGCTGCACGTAGCTTGTTGATCTTCGCGATCTATCTCATCGCACTGGGCCTGTTCTTGCTGATTGCACCCAACACGCTGATTACGTTGTTTGGTCTGCCTGAGACTCAGGATGTGTGGATACGCGTAGTGGGGATGCTCATTGTGCTCTTGGCAACCTACGACATCCAAGCCGCACGACATGAGCTTGCCAACTTCTTCCAATGGTCGGTTGTCGCGCGGGCGGCTGTCATTGTGTTCTTTGCTGGATTCGTGATGGCGAATCTCGTCGAACCCATGTTGCTGTTGTTTGGGGCGATCGATCTTGCAGGAGCGATCTGGACCGCTATTGCCCTGCGGCAAGATCGTGGGGCCTAAGGATCCAAGGCCGGGTGTCTCTCGAATCCTCGCTATACTCGCTGTGAGGTGATTGGGATGATTCACGTTGGCGATGCAGCGCCCGATTTTGAGCTGATTTCCGATTCGGAAGAGACGGTACGTTTGAACGATCTCCGAGGCAAGCGGGTGATCGTCTATTTCTACCCCAAGGCGGATACGCCGGGGTGCACGAAACAGGCGTGCGCGATTCAAGATCTTGGTCCTCAGATTCGTGATGCCGGAGTGACGGTCATCGGAATCTCTCCAGATGCACCCAAGAAGCTGGCCAAGTTCAGGGCGAAGTACGACTTGGACTTCCTCCTGTTGTCGGATCCAGAGCATGTCGTGGCCGAAGCGTATGGTGCTTGGGGAGAGAAGTCGATGGTTGGGAAAACCTACCAGGGCATCGTCCGCTCCCATGCGGCCATTGATGAGCAGGGAACCATCGCGGCGATTCAGCACAAGGTTAAGCCTCTGGAGACTGCCGAGTTGTGGAAGATGTGGAAGGAAGCCTAGGCGACCATTCAAAGCCGCCTATTCGTCTCAAGCGGTCGCTGGAATGGCTCATTATCGCTTGGTGAATCGTTTCTTCATCGGCTGTTGTTTGAGATCGGTTCCCTCGAAGCTGTGACAGCGGCGAACGCCAGTTGTCTTCTTGTACCCCATGGATTGATAGAAAGGGACCGCATACAGCGTGGCAGCAACCCGAATCCAGTTCACGCCAAGCTTGCGAGAATCCTTTTCGAATCGCTCCACCAGCATGCGTCCAACGCCGCGCCGGTGATAGGCGCCGCCCACGAATAGACTGGCCAGAACGTTCTTCCGACCGCGAAGGACACCGACGATCTTGTCCCGATCAACGGCAACATAAAGCATGGGCGAAGGCACAACTCCGAGAATGGCTTCTCGGTGCCTAGGATCGTCAGAGAATGCATTGCGGAATGGACCGAGCAAGCGATCTTGCTCTTCTGGATCGGCATGCGAGAGGTTGTACGTGCGGTAGGTCGTGGCAATCAGTCGTCCGATGGCGGGTGCATCTTCTTTGGTGCCTACTCGAATTTTCATGCTGCTCCTCAAGAATGGCATCTGCAAATCCTGGATGCTTGGCGTCAAGCAGCCGTTGACCCAGTTCAATCAAAGGAAGCCGAACCAGGCATGGCTCACACTGACCCTTTGGGCTGAAGGAATCGGCAATTGTGTTCTTGAGTAGAGAATTGTTGTCATGACGCACCTTTGGTTCTTGGATGCAGTCTATCTACGGGCACTGTGGCATGCAATGTCATCTTTGGGGTCAGACCCT
>SPBW01000130.1 GCA_004525685.1 Candidatus Atribacteria bacterium | reverse complement strand
GCAAGACACTGATAGGTGTTCTGGCAAGCCGCGATTCTGTGAGTCGAAACGACTCGCTGGGGCGGCTATTGGAGACCCTGCATGCACGTCACGGGCGTTTGCCCTGTTGGCATGATTTCGCGTTTGCCTTCTCTGGTGGAACATACGAGCGTGTTGTCGCGGGTGCTGACGAGAACGTTCGGCCCGTGAATGACGAGACCTGGGACTGGCTGCACAACACGTGTGGTGTTCTCCAATTGCCCGAAGGCAAGAAACACGGCGGTGGCATACTGCTTGGCTCTCTGGTTGCCCGGGGAACCATTCAACTCTTGTGGCCGTTCTTCTCACCTGCCACCAGTCACTGGCTGCATCCTGAGAATCTTGCTCTCTTGCGATTGGCTGACTTGCTCAGTGTGAGCACGTTCATGAATGCAGGCTCCGTGTTGGAGTGGGCGAGCGTCTCGGCAGAACTGGCTGTGGATCGGCACCCAGTCTCGTGGCCGCCAACCATTACACTGGAAGGCACAGGCGCTGTCATCCCCATCGAAGAGATTGCCGTCTGCCGCAGAATGCGAACGGGATCGATCTACAAGGTTGCTGCCCCACCCGAATCGGCGGAGCGGACGTGGGATCATGACCTGTTCGATGGCGGAGCACCGGCAGTGATTGCTCTCATTGCGCACGATCAGAAGAAGGACGCGATGAAGGCCTTCGTCTCTGAGTATGAGCCGAAGTTGCGCAACCACTTCTCGCGCATTCTCTGCACAGGAACGACAGGCCAGCTCGTGATGGATGCCGCCCCTTCGCTTGCACCATTGGTTCATCGCTATCGAAGCGGCCCCATGGGGGGCGACCTGGAGATTGCCACGGAAGTGCTGTTTGGGACATGCCATGTGGTCGTGTTCTTCACCGACCCTCTTCGTCCGCATCCTCATGCCGATGACATTCGGTCCGTTTTTGGTGCTTGCATGAGGCAGGATCACGTGCGAATGTTCTCCAATGAGCGGCAAACGCGCCGCTGGTTTGACGAGCGTTTTGGGGTTTAATGGAGCGGTCTGCGAGAGGCCCTTGGAGACCAGACAGCTCTTAAGTGAAGGCGGGAAAAGAAGAAGGGAGCTTTCATGCGGCGTGTTGTGATGCTGATTCTGGCAGTGGTGATTGTGTCTTTGTGTTGCTACGGCTTCGATGTGACGGAGTACGGTGTGCACATCAATCTTAATCGGCTCACTAAACGCAGCACAGAAACTGGACGCTGGCATGCGAGTGTAGAGGTTTATGTTCAGCAGGAACTCGACGCTGTCTGGCGGATGGAGTCGGGACTCGGCTACGACTTCGCGGATAGCAGTCCCTTTGCATCTGTCGGCTTCCTCAGATCGCTCATGGAAGAGATGTACGTCGAGGCTGATTTCGTTCTACAGTGGGTGCCTCGCCACGGATTCGTCGGAGCCGTGAACACAGGCATGCGATATCACCCCATGATCGCAGATCGCACTCGACTCATTCTGGAGGCTTATCCCGTTCAATGGGGTTTTGTGTCGGTTAATCATCGCTATTCGCTTCTCCCGGTTATCAGTCCCTCGTTCAAGGTCGGCTTGGTGATGTTGCTTGAGCATGGAGGATTCTTTGGAGAGACCGTGACCATCGCTGCGCAGAAGGTTGAGCGACGATTGCCGTTTTCCCTGTTCATTGGCAATGACTATTACCTGACAGCTGGGCAACTGACGACAGTTATTGGCTACAGAACGTAGTTGAGCGAGGCCTCCTGTTCTGCCCTCGGGGAGTTTTCGCATGCAAGCCAGTTGTTGTTTCCACAAAGTTTCGGGCATCTATCAGTGCGGCGTCTCGCATGTCACTTGGCCCTTCCCACGACTGGCTTGCTGGTTGTTGCCATGGATAAGACGGCGCAAGCTGCTTCTGACAAGGGCTCAGGATCGTGACAGCAAGCGAACCGTCTGGTCCACGAGATGACGTAGCTCTGAACCGTCTCAGAGTGAACCTGATTATGATGGGCTCTGCCGGATCTCCGAAGACTTGACTTGCAGAGAACTTGTCGTATAGATTGATGCCGCTGTTGCTCAAGGCACTATGTGCGCGAATGCGCGAATGCGCGCATGTGACGCAAAGCCACGGGCCACCATGCAAGATTGCACGGGCTGGCGATCCAAAGGATTCGCCAAAGAAACCCAGAGGGTTCCTGGTAACCGGGCTGGCAACGGCGAGGGGATGTGGGCAAATGGGCAGCGCGTTCGGTTCTTGTCAGCGGTACTCTCACCCAACTCCTCTACTCGAAGTCGATATTCGTACCGCAGTGCTTTCGGAGGTGCTGAGAAGTAAGACGAGAAACTAGCAGGAGGGGCGTCAACTCATCATGTACGATCTGGCTGGATCACGAAGATGCGTCTCATCCCCTCCTCGATGTATAGGCTACACGACGTACAGTCGATGTTGTAGTCATCGAGGAGCTACGGAACCGACACTTGTCTTCTCCCAGAGTGTGCCCCTTGTTCATGTTTCTGAAATGTAGGGAGGCTACTCATGAAGGGGGTTGGCGAGAGTATTCATCGATGCTGGATGAATAGGAGACACTCGTGGGCGTTTGAGTTCATTGTCTTCTTGTCGTTCTTGATCATCTTGGCTGTTCCGGAGCAAGAGGCTTACGGCGAACTGCTGGATGTCTCGGGGCAGTATAGCCTCGCCACTCTTGTAATGCCCGTGCCAGCAACTCTACAGGGCGGAATCCAATTGGATACGCCGGCAGAGATGACACTGTTGAAATTCGGGATAGAGTCAGAGTTGGATTTCATTGCTACGATTTGGGATGCGGCGCTCCACTTTAACTCTGCCATCAATATCGCAGGCCTCGAACGGGTCATATTGGATTTTACGGTTCCGCTAGGCATTATCGATCTCAAGCTTGAGGTATGGAATGCCGTGCCGTTTGAAACGGTGACTGATGTGAGTCACTTCACCAATTGGGTTGTACTCCCCCCCGGCGACCTCATGTACATGAAGACTCGGTTCGAGGTCTCAGGCGCATTCACCGGCATGTCATTCAACAACCTGATGATGATCGAAGACGTAACATTCCCCAATCCCTATGCGGATTTTGCTCCGCTGCAGTACCCAGTTCAGAGCCAATCGTTCCATGTCGGGGATATCCTCACAGTCGTCGTCAATCCCTATCCGGGAGTTACTGTTCGAAGCGTGACCAACATGTGTGCGGACGGCGGCTCACGTCCGGTGAAGGGATACTCTGCGCCGGGCAGAGTCAGTTCGGAGTGCACGCTCTGCAAAATTGGCAATTGGGATGAGACGATAACGATAACCGGATTGGAGTACTGCTCGATTCCGATTTGGCTGAGTTTGAAGGTCAGTCCCTGCACTGAGGACATTCTTCGGCTGAGCGGAGGTGGAAGCTTCTCCAAGTGGGGGGGGCTTGAGCTGTCTGGGTCCTTTTCGCTGTTCCCGTTGGTGATTGGAGGCTACTCCTTCAGCTTCACACTGTGCGACCAAATCAGTGCCAGCGTTAGCTTGTCGAAGGATTTCGACTTTCAATCGGGGAGCGTCCGCTGCAATATCGATATTCCTTTTGGGTCTATGACAGGGACGTTCACCACAGCGGCCACATTCGCATCTGACCTGGAGGCGAGCAGCATTTCCATGGGCCTAAGCGCGTCTCAAGGTTTGTTCTCTGGCGGGTTGAGCGTAGGCATCTCTCAGCAGCAGGACACGCTTCGTCTGTCTTCGGTCTCCACCAACTTCGGCATGACCCTCACGCCGGTTCGGATCAGTGTCAGTGTCTTATTCGGGAGAACGGGCTTGCGCCAAGCAGCCTTCGATGTGGGGGTGACGTTCTAATGAGATACTCAAGAACAGCGCTACGCGTATCGAATCGAGTATCCGCCTCAAAGCGAATCGGCGAAGGAGTGCGTGCAATGAAACGGATAGGAGAGAATCCCTCGGGCCATTGGAAGGGAATCACCTTGGGCCGAATTCGATCATCCAGAGTGTTCGTCCTTCCCCTTGTCCTGATTGGTTTGCTGTTGGCGATCGGTCTCGCCGTCTCTGCGCAACCGTACCCTGTTACGGTCACAATCACTGGCGACGCGACGGATCCGTCCGTCGTTGGCCAGGCCTACTCGGTGGATTTCGAGGTGCGCATAACTCCTGTTGACACTCTCTCTCCCTGGGGGACCGTCACGGTGAGTGATGGAACGGGCGGAACCTGCACCAAGACACTCACAACCGAGTATTACCCGAACGGATGGGGTAGTTGGTGCAACCTGACCTCGACGAGTGCGGGGACCAAAACGATCACTGCGACGTTCGTGCCTTACGACGGGAATTTCACCGGCGGCAGCGATACGGAAACCCATGTCGTCAATCGCGCCGCCACCTCGACGGTCGTCACATCTTCGGGAAGCCCGTCCGTGGTCGGCCAGCCGGTGACGTTTACGGCGACGATCTCTCCGACTTCACCTGGTGGCGGAACGCCGACGGGAATGGTGGCGTTCTACGCTGGGACGACTCTTCTTGGGTCCGCTTCGTCCGCAAGCACGAATGTCATGTCGTTTGTCACCGACCAGTTGTCGGTCGGCACACACGCCATCACTGCAGAGTATGCCGGGAACGATGACTACGTCGATAGCACCTCTTCATCCATCACCCAGGAAGTGACCAAGCGACTGACGACCACCGTCGTATTCTGCGCCGATACACCACTCATCGTTCAAAACACCGCCACATGCACGGTGACTGTGATCGACATCTCTCCAGGCACGCCCTCCGTACCGACGGGATCAGTGAGCGTGTCAGTGGCTCCTTCGGGAGACGGAACGCTGACGCATGCTTCCCACCCGCTGACCGCCGACGACGGTGGCCAGTTCACGTTTACTTACAAACCGACGGATGGCGACAACACACCTCATGTGATCAGCGCAAGCTATAACGGCGACGGCAGTCACTTGGCAAGCAGCGGGGACTTCTCGCAAGCGATCGTCAAACGCGCACTGGACATGGAGATGACGCTTGCTCCGACCACCGCCTACGTGCTGCAGCCAGTGAGCATTACCGTCCATATGGAGGACGACACCACAGAAGGCACGCCTGACTCGCTCAGCGGCCTGGAGATCGTGCTGGATAACGGAGGCAAGAGTGGCACGTTCTCCGACGATACCCCGACGCTGAATTCGAGCGGCAACTGCACCGTGACGTACACCCCGGGAGCGGGAGACGCGGGCAGCAGCTCAGCCATCACGACGATTACGGCAAGCTACGAAGGGTCTGAGGTCTATGCCGCCAAGCAGCTGAGCCAGCAACTCACGGTCCAGCTCCGTCCAACGCTGACGACCGTCGAATTCAACAAGACAGAAGGTATCTATGTATATGAGCCGGCGACATTCACCGTGACGGTTGTCGACACTGCAGGAACTGCCTCCGATCCCGTCAGCCCGGAGGGGAGCATCACCATCTCCGCAGAGAAGACTTTCTATGGCGGCACGCGGGGCGTAAGCTACAGCTCGGACAGTACGCCCGATGACTACACCCATGTGTGGAACTACGACTACCTGTGGACGGCCCTGATCGCAGAGGGAGCGGACTACGATGTCGTCACCGCCACGTATACTCCCAACGATGGGATCCATCTTCCCAGCGAAGGGAGGTACGGCAAGGGCGTCAATCGCCGCCCAACAGAAGTGACGATCACGTGCGTTGCCGGGACACCTACAGGGTTCACGGTGTTGGCTCAGGTAGCTGAGAAGGCCGGAGTGCCGGGCATCCTCTCGATCCCTCTAGGGGACTTCGTAATGCTCGTCGGCGAGGATCTCTCAGAGACGGACGTCGGCGACGCCCCCCTCGCGTCGATTGACATTGTGACGGAGTTGCCGATTGTCAGCCCCACGATTCTGTACTCGCCGAGCGATTTCATCCACGTCAAGTCGCCGGGAACACCCGCAGAACCGTGCACGAAGATCATTGACACAAGCGGCGGAGGAGACGGCACGACGGGAGGAGCCTGCGCTGACGGCTGTGGGAGCGGCGG
>SPBW01000296.1 GCA_004525685.1 Candidatus Atribacteria bacterium | reverse complement strand
TCGAGTCCGCGATCGTCGGCGGGCTTTCCCTGCTCTACGGGATAGGGCTGTTCGTGACATTCTTGAACAAGACCCCGGATGAAGTGGAGGTGGCGACTGATGACGGAGAATAGACGCGAAGGCGACATCGCTGCGGCTACGTCAGGCATCGATCGGATCATTCACGAGCCCGCGCGCCTGTCGATCTTGTCCGTTCTGCATGCGTTCGAGGAGGCAGACTTCGTCTTCCTGTTGAAACAAACCGAGTTGTCGCGAGGCAACCTGTCGTCTCACTTGGGCAAGCTGGAAACTGCCGGGTAGGTGGACATCGCCAAGGAATTCGTGGAGAAGGTGCCGCGGACGCTGGTTCGACTCACTGAATCCGGACGTAAAGCGGTTGAGACGTATCGATCTGAGATGAATCGGATCCTAGCTGGCTTGTGACGTTCTGTCTCAGCGAACAACGTGGCCTCCTCTTCGGCGAACCTTGCGACCCAACAATCTGTGTCGCACGTCGATTGCCTAGTGCATCTGGACCTCTCGCTTGATTTGGGGATGATGACTTGATAGGATACCAAAAATACTATAACAGTATCGAAGGGTTCTGGTGGAGAAACACCTATGGAAACAAGAGAGCAAATACTTGCAGTTGGCCGTGAGATGCTTCTGGCCGACGGACTGCGCGGCATCACGACCAATGCCATTGCGCAACGGGCGAGGGTGAGTAAGAAGACGCTCTATCAGCACTTCCCAAGCAAGGACGAGCTGATGGAGGAGATCCTTGTTTCGTTCATGGAAGAGAATCTTCGTCGCTGGGACAGGATCCTGGAATGCGACGACTCGGCCATGGACCGCATCTTGGCTTCACTCCGATTCGTGAGCGAGTTCATGCCACAGATCCAAGACCGTTTGATCAACCAAGTAGAATCCGTTGCGCCGCAACTGTGGGCAACCATCGATGGCATCCGTATGCAACGACTCCAGAAGCTCAAGTTCTTGATGGAAGACGCACAGCAGGAAGGGTTCCTTCGCGCTGATGTCGATCCCGATCACTGGATCCTTCTGCTGACAGGAGTTGTCCGTTCGGTCGTGACACCTCAAGTGCTCCTTCGTACCGGCATCCCATTGATCGAGCTGCTTGGCAGTATCCGTGCGATTTACTACGACGGCTTGCTGACAGACAAGGGCAAGCAGTACATCGCAGACAAGGAGATTTCATGACACAGACAACGAAGCGACTCGGCCTGAGCCTTCTGTGCGTCGTTGTTCTATCCATCACCGCCATGGCACAGATGATTGAGACGGCCGACGGTGTGCTCGATCGCATGAAGGCAAACACACAGGCCATCGAAGACTTGGATGCCTTTCTCACCGTAGAAGCGTACTCCGACGGAGACGTCAGTCTGACCCAGCGCATTCGCCTATCACTCCTACAACCGGATCGCATGCGGCAGGAATACCTTGAGCCGGATTATCTCGCAGGCAACCTGTCGTTGATCATTGGCGACAGGATGTGGATCTACATCGCTGCCATCGAAACCTGGTACGAGAGGGACCTGGCTGAGCTGTCGACGGCTGAACAGCCTTGGCTCGTGTTTCGTCAGTTTCTTCGAGGTGTGCAGAACGAGTTCGCCGACTACACGTTCGAGCTGCTGTCTGCCGAAGGTGATATGGATCACCAAGATGACATCACTCATCAAGGTGATGAGTATCACATCCAAGGAACGGCAGAAACAGACGCCGCCGTTTACGGACGCATCGAGCTATGGGTCGATTCTCAAACGTTCGTTCCCAACAAGAGAATCCTCTATGACGTAGAAGGCAATTTGCTGGTCGAGCTGCGCATCCTTGAGGTAGAGGAGGTTGCGGACTCGACCTACATGGCGCGAATGCTGCAAACCTACGACGAAACCGGCGAGTTGAAGAGCACCATTCACTACGACTCGATCACGGTGAACAGTGGGCTTGATCCTACGTTGTTCGTCCGAATCGAGGAGCCAGCCAATGAGTGATCATGCTGCGATTTTCCACGCCGAAGCCGTGACCAAACGATTTGGGACACTGCGTGCAGTCGACGATGTCACCCTGGTCATTCCGCGAGGCGAATCTACGGGGTTGTCGGTCCGAGCGGCGCAGGAAAGACGACACTCATCCGCATGCTAAGCGGCCTAGCTATACCCACTGCAGGTACTGCCAAGGTGCTTGGCTCTCTCATGCCGTTTGAGCGTCGTGCTGTGGAACATCGATTCGGCTACATGCCGCAGGAGCG
>SPBW01000155.1 GCA_004525685.1 Candidatus Atribacteria bacterium | reverse complement strand
GATGACAAAGCCCGACTTCGTGTACCAGGCGACCGCGAGGTTGATGACGTGGCGCGTGGCCTATGATATGCACAATCTGCTCATCATCCCCATCATCATCACGTTCATTCTGCACACGTTCACCGGCCTTCGCCGTGCCCTAGCTCGGCGAACGAAGCGGCGACGTGGTTCAGCTTGGGTAGCTGCTGGCGCAGGTGCGGCAGTGCTCGCGTACTTGCTGGTCCTCGCCTTAGCCCCGACCGGCTTCTAGTGAACAAGCCTATCCGATGCGGGACTCGGGCCGCTGCACCTAGAAGCACACACCGCCTGTGCACACGGCTCCCGGTTTATCGGATGCCTCCG
Organism: Candidatus Atribacteria bacterium; assembly: GCA_004525685.1. Classification (GTDB taxonomy): domain Bacteria; phylum Bipolaricaulota; class Bipolaricaulia; order UBA7950; family UBA9294; genus SPBW01. The sequence continues at coordinate 4,773 of SPBW01000155.1, read as the reverse complement.
TCAACAAGTAGGTATCTCCCCATTCGTAGCCGACGCTGATGCGATACGTGAAACCGCCAGCCGGCGTAGGGATCAGCGATCCTGACGCGGAGAGTCCCCATTCCGGCACGGTCAACGAAATGACGAGCGCGGAGAATGCTTCATAGAGCCCAGAAAAGTGAACGGTGCTCGCGATGAGCACGCATCCGGCATGGACTGTTGAGACAAGACGGGATCCAGCCACGTCGAGGGATTGGTTCTCGGAGTCGAGGCTCAAGTCGATTCCGATCGATGGAGACACCGTTGTGCCGCCAGCGGGGATGACCCCGGTCAAGAAGGGCGCCAGCAGGACTTCGCTCTTTCCGGTACCCCCGAACAGCTCGGTCTCGACGTTGGCTGTGATGCCGGCTAGGAGCGTCGGCATGCCGTCGAACAGCAGCCATGAGGATGGAGCCGCCTGACCGACGAGCGACAGTTCCATCGGGGAGTCGCTTGGCTGCTCGACAACCAGTCGGATCGACAGCCAATCCCGAGCCAATTTGAGTTCAGCGCCAAGATCCACGGGGAGCATCGGTAGACTTGCCATGTCAGTCCAGACGGCGGCGGAAAGCTCGGGAAGCCCCATGGCAAATTCGAGCTTCAGATTGCCGGAAGATGCTGGATAGTCGGCAATTCCGCCTCCCACACGAAAGGCAGAGTCGAAGCATTGGCACGTCGCTTCGGCCGCTGAAACGCCCAGCGCTAGGACTCCAAGAAGTGCCATTGTCAGCATCATAACCTGCACGAGCCGCGTACCCTTCATGCTTCTCATCCTCCCGGACTGTGGAACTATGCGGGCAACACTACCTTGCCTCGCCAATGTGAGCAAGCCCACATGTCCTCAACATCGATGCGTTCGGTCTCAGCACCAACTAGCAGTGTTGTCCGGCACGGCGTCGCTTTGGGGAGGCCGCCGCGGAAAGAAGGAAGATGCTTGCAGCACACAAGGTGATGGAAGAGCCTATAGGAAGTTCAGCGGCCAGTGACAACGCAAACCCTCCCAGCGACGCCACGATCCCCAATGCCGGGGCCAGGACAAACACCTTCTTGATGTCGTACACCCATTGAAACGCTGCCGAGGCGGGCAGGATCATCAGTGCGTAGACGAGCAGGCCGCCGGTCACTCGCATGGATACCGCAACGACCACGGCAACCATGAACAGCACGGCATAGGAGACGGCGCGCGTATGGATGCCCGAAGCCTGTGCCAGCTTTCGATGAAGAAGCAGCGCCAAGCGCTCCTTCCCAAACAGAAGCAGCACGGCAAGAACGACTGCGAGCACAATAGCAAGGCTGGCGACTTGCTGCATAGTGATTCCAAGAACGCTGCCCCATAGCCAGAGACAGTGCGCCGCTTCCGATTCCTGCGCTGGGCGCCTTGCTGAGGAAGACAAGGTCGAGTGCCACGGCCAACGGGAAGAATGCTCCCACAACCGTGTCGGAGTTCATCCTCGTGATATCGGTGAGCGGGCCGAGAAGAGCGGCCGTGGCAAGCGAGAAAACGATGGCCAGCCAGGTCGGCCCAGGAACGGATAGCATAATGCCCAGCGCGGCGCCTGCGAACGCGGCATGCGACATGGCAAACCCAAGGCTTGACAAGTTCATCCGGACGACCAAGGTGCCGACCGTGCTGCAGGCAATCCCGGCAAGCAGGCTTCCAAGTAGCGTAGGAAGAAGGATGTGCCAAGGGAGTCCGAACATGCTATGCGCCCGCCGCGACCGCGTTCGTGCGTGCTTCGGACATGGGGCCATCATACATGATGCGGCCGGCCTCAATCCTCACCAACCGCTGTGCATCACGAAGCAAGGGACCCTCTTCGTGGATTACCACGAGGGCTGTTGCATTCAACTCTGACTCTATTTCGCGCTCGCACGCAACAGACTTGCCGACTCGGCCCTGCGCATGCACGAAACAGCTCTGGGCAGTGCCCATTGGCGCGGAGGTGTTGGACTTGGTGCCGACGGTCGCTATCATTATTGCAATAATGCGCAATGAAGCAATGGAGCCCGAATGAAGCGAACCACCTCGTTGACGTTGGTTGGCAAGGCGCTTGCCCATCCGCTACGCGAGCGGATGCTGTGGATGCTGGGAGATGGCGAGCGATGCGGATGCGAATTCGCACCGGAACTGGACGTCGATCCATCCATCGTGTCGCGCTATCTTGCCGTGCTGGAACGTGCGGGGCTCGTGAACTCTCGAAGAGAAGGCATCCGAGTCATGTGGCAGCTCGCGGATCCGCAGTTGCTTGAGATTCTGGAGCGCGTAGCCGAATTGGCGAATGAAAAGGTGACCTAGCGTGAAACGAGAGCTGCGGATCTTTGCGATCATTGCCGGCGTCTTCCTGTTTGCCTATCTGGTTCCGTTCTCCAATCCCACGGTGCGTAGCGCGATCCTGGAAGCGTTCTTCATGCTGCAGGAGTACGCCCGCCAGCACGTGCTGCTGTGTCTTGTCCCAGCCTTCTTCATTGCCGGGGCGATCGCCGTCTTCATCAGTCAGGCGAGCGTCATCAAGTACTTGGGCGGCAAGGCCAAGAAGGTTGTCTCCTACAGCGTTGGTGCCTTGTCCGGCGCCATCCTTGCCGTCTGCTCGTGCACGATTCTGCCGCTGTTTGCCGGCATCTACAAGCGCGGAGCCGGTCTTGGGCCGGCTATCTCGTTTCTCTATTCAGGTCCGGCGATCAACATTCTGGCAATCATCCTGACCGGCCGCATTCTCGGCATCGAATTCGGCTTGGCGCGCGCGGTGGGGGCGATCGTCTTTGCCGTCGTCATCGGATTGGTGATGCAAGTTCTGTTCAGGAAAGAGGAAGCTGAGAAACAACAGACCGCCATGGCCGCTCCTCCTCCAGAGGACGGCAAGCCGTTGTGGAAAACGGCCCTACCCATCGCTCTGATGGTGCTTGTTCTCGTGTTCGCGAACTGGGGCAAGCCGGGAAGCCTCTCCATCGAGACGACGGCCGGAGAGACGATCGTGGCTACAAGAGCCGGTGAAACGGCTGATGAGGTGCTGGTCAAGACGCCCGGCGCGGATGGGATGACCCGCATCGACAAGACCGACATTGCGTCCATTGCGTATGCGCCGTCTCCCTACACAACCATCTACCACGGACGATTCATCATCGCGGGGGCGTTCCTGCTCATTCTTGTGATACTGATGCTGTTGTGGTACTCGAAAGTAGAGACGAAAGCGTGGGGTGGGTCAACGTGGTTCTACGCCAAGCTCATTCTGCCCTACCTGTTCGGCGGGGTGCTGATCGCCGGATTCTTGCTTGGGCGCCCCGGGCACTTGGCTCTCATCCCGCCGGGATGGATCAGCGGTGCAGTCGGGGGCAACAGCTGGGCCTCGAATTTCGTCGCCAGCTTTGCCGGCGCCTTGATGTACTTTGCGACCCTCACGGAGCTTCCGATCCTGCAAGGGCTGATGGGATCTGGGATGGGCGACGGTCCAGCGCTGGCACTGCTGCTGGCCGGTCCGGCGTTGTCCCTACCCAACATGCTGGTGATTCGCAAGATCCTTGGAACGAAGAAGACGCTGACCTATGTCCTGTTGGTGGTGATTGCGGCAACGCTGACAGGGAAGCTGTTTGGCGTCATTGTTGGCTAGATTGAAGGAGAGAACATGAAGATTGAGATCCTCGGGACGGGTTGTCCGAAGTGTGTCGCACTGATGGACAACGTCAAGGCTGCGGTAGCTGAGTTGGGCGTGCAGGCTGAGATTGCGAAAGTGACGGACATTGTAGAAATCGCAAACCGCGGCGTGATGATGACGCCGGCCTTGTCTGTCGACGGAGAGATCAAGTTGGTTGGCAAGCTGGCGACGGTCGACGAACTCAAAGCGTTGCTTGGCTAGAACAGATCCACGGGACAGGAGGCGCCATGAATGCAACTCGAACCGTTCTCATGATTGTGCTGCTGCTTTTCGTGGGGGCAACTGTGGGCACGCTCATCGCTCAAGAGGTGTCGCGGCCGGAAACCCCACCGATTGTCGGAAACGACACTGAGCCAGCTGGTGAATCAGCTGGTATCGCTGCGGGCGTGCCATCAATGGATGACGTTGCCCCTCCGATCGATGTGCCTGCGCAGAGCGACGAAGGGGAGCCCGCCGAGCCTGGGATTCCTAGCGACCCTGAGTTGACTCAAGCGGTCGCCGCGAGCCCAGAGCCGGCGTCTTTGGCCGTGGACTTACCATGCATCATCGAAGCCACGTATTTCCATAACACCAATCGCTGCGTGACCTGTTTGAAGATCGAAGGTGACGCCAAGGCGATTGTCGAAGCGGAGTTCGCAGACCAGATCGCTACAGGGAAGCTGCGATGGGTCACGATCAACATGGAAGATGAGCGTGCCTATATCAGTCAGTACAACCTTGTTTCGCCGTCGCTGGTATTGATCCGGAAAGTCGCTGATCAGGTCGTCGACTGGGTCACACTGGAAGAGACCTGGGCGCTCGTTCGATCCTCGACGCGATACTCGGACTACATCATCAGTAGTTTCGAAGCGTTCCTTGGGGAGTGCCCATGAGTAGTCTCGGATGGGCCGCGCTGTCGGCGCTGTGGTTTGGCATCTTGACGTCGATTAGTCCCTGTCCGCTGGCTACGAACATCACAGCGATCTCATTTGTGGGACGAAGGACAGGATCCCCGAGCGGCGTGCTGCTCTCTGGATTGTTGTATACGCTCGGGCGCGCACTCGTTTATACGGCCATCGGTGTGCTGTTGGTGATGAGCCTTCTGTCCGCACCGACGGTTTCACTC
>SPBW01000292.1 GCA_004525685.1 Candidatus Atribacteria bacterium | reverse complement strand
CCAACTGTTGCAGGAGGCGTACGGCGTCGGCAGCGCCTTGGATGGGGCGGCTGTCATGTACGAGCACGCCGTCGACGTCGAGCAGAAAGGCAGCGTAGTGTCTCAAGTTCCAGGTCTTCATACGTGAAGCGACCTCCAGTCGTGCACAGAAATCAAATTACGACGCCCCCCAGGCGATCAACGCATAGACGAGAAAGAACCCGAGAAGAATGATGAGAGGGCTTGTCTCAAGCCGGAAAATCTCCGAGGGCAGATGGAATCGCTTCTTTCGAATCAACAGATACAGGGCTCCTCCGACGGCAATCACAGCCAGAGCTTGCGCGATGTGAGGCCCATTGACGGCATGCTGACTGATGGCGGGCGAAACCAGGAGCAATGACAGTGGCCAGAACAAGAGGATGCCTCCTCCCAACCAAACGTAGGCCATGACCCTGCTGCCACTCGCATGACACGTGGAAGACGAGAACAGAACTGGAGTCAGTTTGGCAAACGACACGACCGTTCCAATAGACATAAGGATCACGATGAGGCGCAGGAACATCGTTGGCAATCCGTTCTCAAGGATTGCCTTAGCATCGAAACCGGCCAATGGAGGAAGTCCGATGATGCCGAGCACACCAATGATCATGGCAATACGAGTTCCCTGCGGGATTTCCTGCCTGTTCTTGATTAGAGTCTTCAAGTCGGAGCCGCCGGCGCGCGCGGCTGCCTCGCCAATGGTTAGAAACAGCAGGGCCTTGAACAAGCCATGAGCTACCTCGTAGCTCATGGCGCCGAGGCGCGCGGCGTCCGTGTGCGCGCCGAATCCGATCAGCATGTAGCCGATCTGAGAGAGCGTGTGGAAGGCAAGCAGCCTCTTGATATCCTGGGCGTTGAGAGCATAGATGATACCGAGGACTCCCGTGATCGCTCCAAGCACGATGAGCGGCAGGTCAATTGGCAGTGCATCGGCAAGCCGGAACAATCCGACCACACCCATCTTGATGACAAGGCCTGACAGCAAAGCGGAGACTGCCGGCATTGCTCGAGCGTGTGCAGACGGAAGCCAGAGGGAGAACGTAAACACGCCAGCTTTGACGGCAATGCCCGCAACCAGCAGCGATGCTGCTAACAGGACCCACGGCTCGCCAGACGCCGAGCTGGCAAATGTCTTCAGTACAGTCAAGTCGAGACTGCCGCAATGAGCATAGACGACGCCAATGCCCAGCAGGAAGATGCTCATGCCCAGTGATGACAATACCAAGTAGTGCAAGCTGGCCCAGATTTGACGTGGCTGGCGTTGGTATCCGACAAGTAGGAAGCTAACCAGCGTTGATAGCTCAAACAGCAGATATGCGTTGAACAGATCGGTAGTGAACGACAGCGCGTAGCAGGTGCCGATGAGCAGATTCAGCAACAAGAAGAAGTAAGGGCGTAGATGATCTTGCCAGGTGTAGGCGAAGATCGCGACACTCAGGATCCAAGCAAGAACGGCGAAGGTCATGCCTATTTGATCGCCGATTAGCGAGATGCCGATTCCGGCAGGCGCTCCCCCAACTGCAACGACCTCGGGAGTTCCTCGAACAAGCAGTAGGGTAAGGTGACCTAGCAAGCCAGCATCAATCAAGTGGGAGAGGATCGCGAGTGCCTTTCGAGCGCGAGCGAAGGAGATCGACAGTATGGCAAACAAGAAGCGGAGAAGCGGGAGCAGGATCAACGGCATGGCGGCTCCTCTTCATCGATCTCTCGAGCGATTTCCTGTTCGATTCGCGTGGAGTCAGTGCTGTGGTAGCGCTCCACCAAGATCATCACGAACACCAACGCAAGCGCCAGGATGGCGAAGTTCACAACGATGGCGGACAGAACCAGCGCTTGCGGCAGAGGATCTACAAAAGGCCCGGTCCTCCCAGGCAATTCGATCGGAGCAGTGCCTCCTCTACGATCGCCAATTGAAATCAGAAACAGGATGGCCGATGCATTGACCAATCCCAGTGCGAGAAGCTTGATCACGAGATCGCGACGAAGAACCATCGCCAGGATTCCCATTCCTAGAAGCACGAAGGACACGATTGCTGCCACTAAAGATCACCCCGATGCTGCGCGAATGCGGCAATCACGAGCCACGCGCCAAGAAACACCTTCACTGCAATGAGGATGTTGTAGAGAAGAATGGATCCGCCACTGAGAAGCTGGCCAGGCGTTCCCTTGGGTAAGAGATCCGACAAGGGGGTCTGCCCAAAGGCGAGGGGAACGAGAACCCAGATCAGTAGTGCCAAGAGGATGCCCTTCTCCAAGCCTGCGACGCGTCGAGGATCTAGTTGAGATTCTGTGATTTGCATTCCTTGTGCTATG
>SPBW01000271.1 GCA_004525685.1 Candidatus Atribacteria bacterium | reverse complement strand
TCAGAATCCCCACCAACCCATCGCTGAATATGGCCAGCGCCGTGCTATTCAGCCATACCTGGACAGTCTTCTTCTGTTGGACCTGGTCGGCGAGCTTCGAGCCGATATCGACACCTCGGGTGCCCGCATAGACAGCGCTGATCGAGCCAAAGAACTTATGGGTCTGCAACACAAGCTTGCCGCCCAATCGATCCTTGTCATCCACGAGGAGAACGTTCACGTTCGACTCAGCCAGCTCGAGTGCTGCCGACATCCCAGCGGGTCCGCCGCCTAGGATGAGAACGTCAACATCCACGATCTCTGTGTCGCCCATCTGAAGATTCTCAGAGACTTCAGGCAGGGCTGGTAGCCCATTCATTGGCTCAACAACCATGCCTGCAGTTGCCGATGTCATACATGCTTTGACCGGCACACTGTCTGCGACAACCATGCACTGAGAACACTGGCCATTGGCGCAGAAGATGCCTTGTGGAGCGCCATCCTTGGGATGGTGTCCAAACACGCGGATGTCAGCTGCAAACAGAGCTGACGAAATCATCTCGCCAGGCAGAGCTTCCACGGGCTTGCCATCGAACGTGAACGAGAATGGCTGTCCTTGGGGAATCGCCAATATGGGGTGGTTGGTAATGCGTGCCATCTAGGACGGTTCCTTCCCGCCGCGCGGGCGCGGCGTTTGCGGGGGGATTTCAATGAAACGCTGCGTCACGGCCATCAAGACATTGGCTCCTTCAGATTCCGATGTGTGATAGCCGTGCGATTGCGATGCCTCCACACGGTAGCTATCCCCGGTATTCAATGAGATCTGCTCGCCTTGAACCGTAAGCACGAGCGATCCGCGAAGAACGTATCCCAACTCCTGCCCCTCATGAGACGAGTTCTGTTGATCGCAGCCAGGAGGGAACTCAGCGATTAACAGCTCTTCCACTGGCACATCGGGCAACTGGCCTGTGAGGTAGCGATAGCTGATCGGCGATCCGCCAATCTGGATATGCAATTGCTGGTCGGCGCGGGTCACGGCTGAAGGAGCCTCTCCGAAGGGGCTGCTGCTGGACACCATCGTCTCGATGGGGACATTCAATGCGTGGCAAATAGCAGACAGCGAGACGATGGATAACGTAGTCAAGTCGCGCTCGACTTGCGAGAGGAACCCCGTAGACAGACCGCATTTGGAGGCCAACGCATCCAGCGTCCAGCCTTTCGCTTTTCGTGCTGTGCGTATTCTTGCACCGAGGGTATCCATTGCGACTTTTAGTATATCGAAATTCCTTTTCGACATTCAATGGTTCCTAGATCCCACACGGCGTTCACCGCAGAGGACGGGCACTCCGCAGCCGCTTCCATGAGGTCCGAAGCTCCACATTCAGTGAGGCCGACGCTCCATCTGCATAGAATACCGGACGCATGGAAGACTCATAGGATGCGCTTCGCGTAGATATGGCATGCATCTCTCAGCAAACGCTCCGTGATCTTTGCGTCCTCTGCGGTAGAATCAACCAGAGCAGACGTGAAGATTACGGCTACGCAGCGTGAATCATTCGCGCATGAGATTGTCTGGAGGAGGCAGTATGGACAAAGAACGACTTGAGTTTTTCAGGAAGTACATGGCAACGATCTGCCCGACGGGGTATGAAGAAGAGGCTTCTCGCGTTTGGCGCGATGAGGCATCGAAGTTTGCAGATCGAACCTGGGTCGATCTGCACGGCAATGCTATCGCCGTCGTCAATGAGGGCGGCAGCCCCCGCATCATGCTAGCTGGACACGCCGACGAGATTGGCTTGCAGATTGTCTATGTCGACAAGAACGGGTACTTGTTCTTCACGGGCCTCGGAGGATGGGATCCGCAGATTCTTCCTGGACAGCGGGTTCGCATCAAGACCGATTCCGGCATCGTTCTCGGCGTCGTCGGCCGTAAGCCTATCCACCTTCTCACACCTGAAGAGCGCAAGGATGTCGTCAAGCTCGAGGACCTATGGATTGACATTGGAGCAGCCGACAAGGAAGAGGCCCTGCAGATCGTAGCTCTCGGAGATGCTGCCGTTCTTGACTACGACTTCACGGAACTGCGAAACGGCCTGGTCGTCGGTCGGGGACTCGATGATCGCATCGGCGCCTTTACGGTTCTCGAAGCCGCGCGATTGGCCAAGGATCTCAACCCCAAAGCCGCCATCTACACAGTCGCCACAGTGCAAGAGGAGATCGGCGTGCGTGGTGCCACAACGGCCGCCTTTGGCATTGATCCGAAAGTTGGCATTGCCGTGGACGTTGGCTTCTCAACAGATACGCCAAAACTGGATGATATGAAGAAGCAGATTGGCGAAGCCGATCTGGGCAAGGGTCCCATTGTGGGCCGAGGCCCCAATTTCAATCCCAAGCTCCTCACCCACGTCTTGGCTGCTGCCAAAGCCAACGGCATCCCCTATCAGGTGAAGAGCTTCTCGCGCCCGACGGGTACAGATGCACGCGCACTGCAAGTTTCTCGCGCAGGCGTGGCAACGGGACTCGTAGCGATCCCGAGCCGATACATGCATTCGCCATCTGAAGTGGTTCATCTGACAGACGTCGAGAATGCGGCACGGCTCATCGCGCATACCATTGCCTCGATTGACGATGACACCGATTTGATCCCAGGCTAGGCTTCTTCTGACACGATTCATCCTGCGGGGCTCATC
>SPBW01000013.1 GCA_004525685.1 Candidatus Atribacteria bacterium | reverse complement strand
TCCCCCGGTTGCGTACGACGATTTCAGGTCAGTCAGAATGCTGCGAATCGACATCACGGAGCACCTCTTGCGTGCAATGCGCCATGGCTGACAAGTTCTGCCTGGCTCGGTGGCGGTCTGTCAACCATTCTACGAAACGTCCATGCCCCTGAGAAGCCACCGACATGGAGATTCCTCCATGTAAGAGCCCTCATGGCGCAGTGAAGCCGTTCTGGCGACGTGCGACTGTCCTGCTCCAAGTACCTCAATCCGCTCTACAATGGCCATACTCATGAAGCCGTACCTATCGAAGATTGACACGAGCACAGCCGGCAACCGGAACGACGTCACACCTCTATTTGGGGACCGCGAGGCGTTCTCACAGCTAGTCGGCGATCTTGTCCATCCGTTTCGCGATGCAGGCGTCGACGCCGTTGTGGCGATCGATGCGTTGGGGTTCATCTTGGGAACGGCCGTGGCGGAGTCGCTGGGAGTAGGACTTGTCCCAGTGCGAAAGGGCGGCAAGCTGCCTGTGGCTGTCGACCGCGTCACGTTCGTTGACTACACTGGGCAGCGCAAGGCGCTCGAAATGCGGACCGACGCCCTGATCGCGGGCATGAACGTGCTTGTGGTCGATGAATGGGTGGAAACCGGCGCCCAGGTGAAGGCGGCGATTGCCCTCGTCGAGAAGCAAGGGGCGCATGTGGCCGGCATTGCCACTATCTGCATGGATCGCAACGAGAGCACGTCGACGCTTGGGATCCGATACCAGGTACACACGGTGTGGGATGATGACGAATGATCCGGCTGCCGGTTCACGCATTGCGCAGAGGATGCGCCAGAGGGGGCTAATGCGCGAGACACTGCGAAAGGAGGGGGGCGTTCCCTGATTAGAGGTATCAGCGTTATCTACCTCCACTCGTCGCATGGCGAGAGCCTGTCCAGATGGTACGAAGAGAGCTTGGGTCTCTCGCTCAAGGCACTGATGCCGGAATAGACAGAGTTTGAGATGCCTGAGGGCTCTCGCTTTGCGATCGATCATGTTCGTAGCCCAAGATCGGCTGCTGAAGAGCAAGCCGTCATGATCAGGTTCGAAGTGGATGATATTCGTCTTGTTGTCGAGGAGCTCTCCCGGCGGGGCATCCGCTTCTATCCTTCATCCGAGGAAACGATCTTCGCTGTCGGTTCCAGCCTGGTTGCTACATTCGAAGACCCCGACGGAAACTGGGTTCAACTCAATCAGACCAAGACAAAGCGTTGATCCAGCCTGCTAGGCCGAGACTCTTCACACGCGCGTGTGCGTGTCTTGCTCGCGATGTCTCAAGTGTCTGCTGGCATGTTCACGAGCACGATGACTCATGGCGAAGCTGACGCCGCGCTGCTGCCCCATGAAATCGTTGTTCCTCTAACACACTCACTTGACCCCAGAGCATGAGGGTCTTGTCCTAACGGATAGTATGACCTAGAATCGGATGGATTGGGATGTAGGGCCGCATAGAGGGGTATGCTCCTGTGCACTGAACAGAGGGCGACATGCCAGAGCGTAGGAGGTAGAGAATCAGTCCGCTGTAATGGAGACGCACGAGGCCGAGCAGTTGGAGACGGATCATGATTTCTAGACGAGCCATCAGACAGCGACAGGAGAATCTACTTGGCCATTGAGTACAGACTCGAGAGAGATGGAGCTGTTGTGCTTGCGCAAGCACAAGGTGTTCTCACACTCGGCTGTTTCACGCATCTACAACAGAGACTGCGCGATGACAGCGGCCTGCGGGCCATCCACAGCACGTTGCTGGATCTTCGGTTCGTAACTGACATTCAGCTAACGGAATCGGACCTTGCCAAGATTGCCCAAGCACTGACTGCTTGTCAGAAGAAGCTTGGTGTCCACAAGCTGGCAATCGTCGCACGAGACGAACAGTCATTTGCGCTAGGCAACAAGTACGCCAGCATCGAGAAGGGCGTGAAGGAAGATGTGATCGTGTTCTTTCACATGGAGGTTGCGCGCCGGTGGCTTGGCATCGAATCGCCACAGCTCGTTGATATCGCCTCGTGAGCCCCTTCTCGATAGCGTATTTGACGTGTGCGGGATGACTCAACCCCTATGTCATGGCACTTGTGACGCACCTTGTTGGCATCTTGTGTAGTACCTTGAGTTTCATCCCGAACATGCTGCAATCCCACTCTGGATTTGATGCTGCCCTTGGGCATCCTGCCACGAAATCGTCGTCCAGAAGGTCATTGCGATGGCTCGGCCATTCTCGGAGTAGATGGATTCGAACGTCTGCGTCCCACCATCAAAGACGAAAACTTCCGTTTTGTGCGTGCCACATGAGGCAACCCAATTGACAGTAACGACAATGGGATTCGAACCCGATCCAGGGATCTCAGTGATTTCGAACGCGCAGGACAACTCAGAAACGTAACTCCCTCCCTGTGGATCCGAGACGACGCGCACGGAAGCAGCCATCGGGCCGGTTGGTTGAACAGGTGGCACGATGCCTCCGCCCACGTCGCCGACAGCACCCAGGCTATCGTCCAGAATTTGAGTACATCCTTGTGCTAGGGCAGCGATTACGACGATAGCCAGAAACAGCGAAAATCTTCCCATCCGCAATTCACGTCTTGATTTCACAGACAGCAAGCATTCTATTTGATCCCTCATTGTTCCACCTTTCGAGCGCGATTGAGATACTTGACTAATATACTCATCTTTATGCGAGACATCACCCAGCCAGTCCCAAATCGATGAGACAGTGTTCGATCCCTTGAATAGGACACGTGCTGGGTGGGAGTTGAAGCAAAGCGCACGAACGTACGGGGAATCTACAGGTTGAGGATCCTTAAGGCTTCAACGATACGAGCGAGCTCAGCATCTGTGCAGAAGGCAGAGGAGGAATTGATTGCAGATCATCCCAACGCAAGATCGTTCGGATTCCTTCGATGCCGGCAGCTTTCGCGCCGAAGCGTAGCTAGACGGGCGGGTCCAGTTCGATGGCTGATGCATCTTGGATGAGGCTGACAATGTCGTGACGCTTGGCATCGGAGGCAGTCCGAATCAGCACATGGCGCTTGGAGAGGGCGCCGCCCTGCAATAGGCCCGACGGATCTGCCAAGCGAATGCCATGAATGAACTCCAATCTCACCTCGCCTCGCTTGGCGCTGATCTGACAGAGCGCGCCCTTGACGCGGCCTCCGATCCATGGCGTGTGATAGGAGATGCCTCCCCACAGCATCGTCTCCTCGGCATCCGGAACGGCCGTACGGACGACCTCACGCAAGGCAACGACGATGTCGCGGACATCGGGGGGCACGCTGTTGAGGAAGGATGCTACGCTCTTATGGATCACGGTTCTCCTGTTGGTCCGCCAGCGAGGATGCTTGCGCTTGCTGCTGGGGGGATCTGCTGCGCCGATTCTAGGATCATTCGTAGCGCCAGTGCAAGACCGGGTACGATGAATACTCCAGAAGTTGCACCCATGCCAGCCACGCTATCAATGCTGCGACGAATCGTAGGAAGTGCCTCGCCTGCCTGGCCGATCAGTGCGACAGGATCGCACAACGCATCGGGGATAGGGCGGCTTGAATCATCTGGGCGGTCGGGACGGGGGGGCTTCGCATACAGCGCTTTGGGATGGACGAGTGTGTTCAGTTCATCGATTTGTGGCTGAGCGCGGCGGCGTCCTGCAAGCGCTCGGAGACCGGCCAGAATGCCGACAAGCACGTCATCTCCAGCTGGTGTCGAGCCGATGCCAAGTCCAATGAGGTCCACCAACACGTCTTCGGCGCCCGTTGCTTCCCATCTCCGTACAAGCGCGCCAATCTGGGATTGAAACGGCTCCGTAGGCCTTGTTGGGGGCCTCTCGGAGAAGGCTTGTTCCAACGGGAAGCGCGACTTCCCGCGCAGATCATCTGCGTTTGGATCCACGGCTCAATCTGGAGCGTGGCAGCCTCTGCGCACTCGATGACGAGTCCCAGTGCATCTCCGATACAAATCCTACTCGCATCGGCTGTGACTGCTGTGCCGACATCCGGAGCTACGAGCCGCCGCTCTCCTCAGCGACGAGGACTGCCCAGGGATGAAGTGCGACGCCTTCCTCTTGAATCGTCACATAACCCTGATCAGGATCCTTGTCGAACAGAATGTCTAGGCTGCGCCGAAATGTAGGCACGACAGCTCCTTCCCGTGCTTGCACGCAAAGGTATTCGCGAATATGCCTACCGATTCGTGGGGCGGTTAGGTTGGTAATGTCCATTACATCGGTTCTAAGAACGACCTCATACTGCTCGATACGACGTCCCGGAAGCGCCCGGATTTTCCCGGGCACTAGGGGGCTATTGACGCTACGGCTGAGTGTCTGAACGCCACTATCCAGAGATCTAGGTTCGCCCCACCTCATGCAGATGCGGATTCCTTGCACCAGCGACGTCACCATACTTAGTCAGTTCGCATTCCGCCTTGATGGCCATCAATTCTTCATAACGGTCATCATCGACCATGGCTACGATGCGCGCGATCGATGATTCGCCATCGACAAATCGCCACGGGAAGCAGCCGAACGTCGCGCGTTGGTTGAGCAGTAGATCGATGTCGCCACCCAAGCATTCGGCATGAATGATGCCGTGGGGGAACAACTCGATGTGCATGAGCTGATACTTGCCTGCATCGAATGTCTCAGCCACGGTCTTGCCGTATTTAGCTAGGAAGTGCTCATCGGCTTCTTTGGCCTGTCGCGGCATCCAGTCGCGAATGATCGTGTTCATGGGATGATCGGCACTGCCGCAATCGACGCCGATCCAGCGGATCTTCTTCTTGCGGCACCATAAGGCGAATTCCCGATCTGGCCCCGGATGCTTGACCATGTAGCGCACTTCGTCAGCTGTCGGCTGATCGAACCCATAGTGGTGATAGCCGGTGTGGATGATGAGGATGTCGCCTTCCTTGACCTCGACGCGTTCCTCGATCATGTCGGAAGTGTAAATGTCGTAGTCCCCGGCAATGTCGGACAAATCGACAATCACGCCCTCGTGAACGAGGAAGTCGAAGTCAAGCTCGGCGATGTCTTTGCCCGGTGTGTGGAAGTGGATTTCGCCATCAAGATGTGTTCCAACATGGTTGGAGTGTGTTACCAGCTGTCCGTTTGCACCATTGGGTGCCAGGCGCTTGAAATACTTCACCTGCAATGGCTCGTAGGTCGGCCAGGGTGGTGTGGCAATAGACAGTGGAATCGTCAGATCAATAATCTTCATGATACCCTCCCCTTAGGATCTCGGTTGATCTCGCAAAGGCGCGAAGAACGCCAAGAAGTGCCGTGCAGACGGCCTAGATGATTCCATTCTTGTTTCCTTCGCGTTCTTTGCGGCTTTGCGAGAAACCCATATTTCTCAAGATGCAGCCATCTGATCCTTCTCTTGTTTCCCCAGGCTTTCGGCGAGAGCCCGTGCAGCGTCAGCAAAGACACTGAATGGTGGCGTGACCAAGCCAGCACCCACCATGCCGATGCCCGGTTCTTTGTGGGCGATGCCCGTGTTGATGGCAGGCAAGATGCCTGTCTCAGCAACGCGGAGCACGTCGATACCCGTCGGCGTGCCGCGGAAACCCATCGCTGGAATCTGATAGGAACGTGACTCCGCCATTGTGATACTGCGCATGCGGTGTGTAGTGTCCAGAGCTAGCTGTGGCGTCCCGCCGACAAACTGAACGATGGCTGGAGCAGCAGCCATGGCGAAGCCACCGTATCCAGCCGTTTCTGTGATGGCCGAATCCCCAATATCTGGGGCTGCGTCTTGCGCTGAGAACCCAGGCAAGTACAGGCCGTCTACAATCGGTGCAGGTGCCGTGAACCAACGATCGCCAGTTCCTGAGACGCGAATGCCGAACTGCGTGCCGTTGCGAGCCATCACTGTGACCAATGAGCTTCCGGGGATGTCGGCTGCAGCGTCAAGCGCACACTTTCCTGCTGGCATGGTCAGATTAAGGAAGAAGTGATCGTTTGAGTGTAGAAACTCCAGTACTCGCGCAATCGACTCTGACGGCTCACTGAGCCGAACCAAAAACGGAGCCAGTTCGCGAATGAGAAGCGACGTCCCGGCGCGATTGCGATTGTGCCCCTCATCGCCCATCTGAAGTGCTTGGGCAAGCAGCGATCGCATGTCGATGGGGCCGTGTTTCTCGATTGCCTGCGACAGGATGGGTGCCAATTCGTTCTGCATCCAGTTCAGTCGGCTGATCACTTCGTCTCCGAATGCGCCGTAGCGAAGAACCTGCCCCAATCCTTCGTTCAGGGTGCAGTAGGCGCGATTGCCTGCCGTGACATTCTCGATGATCCACACAGGCATCGATGCCGTCATCACCCCAGCCATCGGTCCAACAGACTGATGATGATGACACGGGTCAAACGTGATATCTCCGGAAGCGGCCAATTGGGCTGCGGAATCAGGTGTTGAGGCCGCGCGCTCATAGATGAGTCCGCCCATGACGGCTCCGCGCATGGGACCGCACATGGCGTCCCAAGTGATAGGTGGCCCGGCATGAAGTAGGGTTCGATCCGTCATGCCTGGGACGACGTCTCGGGCAATGCCAATGCCGATTAGGTGAGGCTCTGCTGACAAGAGATGTTCGATAGCCTTCTCATTGGCAGCAGTAATGGTGGCCGACCAAGCGTGTTCATCGTCTGATTTCAGATTGTCGATGATGCGGATCAATGCAGCATCACCGCCTGCTGGCGGGCGCCAGTCAACATCGATGACAGGGACGCGGCTGGCTCGTAGCGTCTCAGCAAACGACGACAAGCCAAGGTTCACCACGCGCAGTGGATCGCTAAACAGTGCCGTGGTCGGCTTTCGCTCGCTCATGAGATCCCACCTTTCATCCCATGGACGACCCATCGCGCCGCCGCCGCGTTGCTCGGTGCGACGGTTATTCCGGCGACCTCAAGAATCTTGCGCTGATGGTGGAGGTTCTGCGGATCTTGGTCTGTGCCCGTGACAGAGGCGACAACGATCAGCCTTCTACCGTCTTTGCGTGCTGCATCGATGGCGCGCAGCGCGGCCTCAGCGAGGCTGGCTGCGGGATTCTCATGGGCACCATATCCGATGACGCAATCAGCCAGTATTACGCCGACGGTCGGATCTGCTCCCGCCTGAGCCACTCGGCTGTCACGCAGGCTGGGCTCGATCATGGGATGGGGCTTTCCGACAGTGAAGGCATCGTCGCCCAAATCCCAAACGACGTGGCCGGCAACTTCTGTCTCGGGATGAATCTTCTTTCGCTTATCTCCCGCGACATTGGAGGAAACGTCGATGCCTGCTTGCGTGAGGATGTTCCATGCTTCTTGGCACAACGTGCCGCCGCAATAGAATCCGGCAACTCGCCCGGTAATCGTGGCGAGCTGCTTGGGAGTTTCGGAATCTGCTGAAACTCCAGTGCTCGAAGTTGCTGTTGGCGTAGGTATGGGGCTTGGATGCCCGGCGGGATGACTCACTTCGGGGACCCCATTGCCTGACTTGACGACTGCGGCGAGGGCGGCGTCGGCCAATGTGCCCGTCGTCTCTAGCTTGTCGGACAACTGCGCTGCCTGTCCGCCGATGAAGTGAACGACGCCCGGCTTTCCTGTGGCGGCGAGTGACGCAAGCACCTTGTCTGCGACAGTCGGACTGGGGGTCTTGGATACCACGACGATGACGTTGGTGTCGGGGTTGCAACCCAGGGCTTCGATGCCAAAACGCGTCATGCGTCCGTCTACGTCAGCAGAAAGATCGCGTCCGCCCGTGCCAATCGCTTGCGAGATGCCGCCGCCCAGCTGATGAACGAGCGACGAAATCTCCTGGATCCCCGTACCTGAGGCGCCTACGATGCCGATGGATCCAGAGCGGCACGCATTGGCAAAACCCAGTGCGGCACCATTGAGGATGGCTGTGCCGCAGTCAGGCCCCATCATCAGCAAGCCTCGGTTGATGGCATCGTCTTTGAGTGCGATCTCATCCTTGACTGTCACATTGTCTGAGAACAGCATGACGTGAAGGCCTCGATGCAACGCTTTGCGCGCCTCCCGTGTTGCGTGGATTCCGGGAACAGAGATCAAGGCGAGATTGATATCAGGATCAGCTGCCAGGGCCGCATCAAGAGACGTCGGGCTGGCACCTGCTGATGGGCTCGCCTCGTCACCCGTTCCGCCTGCCAACAGCTTCGCCAGCTGGTCGTGGACACAGGCTGCCGCCTCGCTCGATTCGGCATCAATGGCGATGATGAGGTCGGCTGGCCGGATCGCTTCGTCCTGGATCCTGAGTTCGAAACCCGATTTCATAAGGTTCTCGACGTTGATCGGTGTGGCCATAGCTACGACGGCTTGCGTTACGCCGCTTAGCTTCTCCAATTCGGAGCTAATGCGCATGAGAAACACGGAGTCGAAATAGCGATTGCGTTCGACGATGAGTTCTTTCACGAGGGTTCAACCTTCTCTTTGATGCGAGTTAGAATGCGCTCGTAGTTGAGCGGAAGTGTGTTGAATTCGATTCCCAGCGCATCATAGAGTGCATTTCCGATGGCCGAGGGGACAGAAATCATCGGATGCTCCGCTACGCCGCGAGCGCCGTAGGGTCCGCCTGGCTGAGGATTCTCCAACAGGATCTGCTGCATGTGGCGTGGGATATCCTTGGCTGTTGGGATCTTGTAGTCAACGAAACCTGCGTTGAGGAATCGCCCCTTCGCATCGAATACAAAACCCTCCCAGAGCGCAGACCCCAACCCTTGAACGACGCCTCCGACGACCTGCCCGATGCAGAGCTTGGGATTGAGCACCTTGCCTGCGTCGAGGGCGGTCACGATGTTGAGAATCTCGATCTCGCCTGTCTGTGTGTCGACTTCTATCTCAACGGCGTGCGCGCCGTAGGTCCAGTACTGAGCAGGCAATCCCTGTCCGGTCTCGGGATCCAGATGCGTCAGCCCCTTGGCAATGAATCGACCGTGACCAATGATCGGCCCGCCAATAGAGTTGCCATTCGCAAACGTGTATCCCAATGTTAGTTTGGAATAGGGAATGCCTCGAGTGGGATCACTCTTTGGAAAGACGACGCCGTCTTCGAAGTCCAGATCTTCAGGTGCCACATTGAGGGCTTGGCTTGCGACAGATCGGATCTGTTCCAGGCAATCGGCTGCGGCCTGGATCACGGCATTGCCGCCCATGTAGGCAAAGCGGCTGGCAACTGTCTGCCAGTCATAGGGAGAGAACGCGGTATCACACTCCCAAGTGATGTGGATCTTCTCAATGGGAATGCGCAATTCTTCTGCAGCGATCTGCCGCAACACCGTGTAGGTCCCTTGCCCATAGTCGACGCCAGACACGAGGATGTCGCCACCGCCGTCTTCATCAAGTTTGATCACCACAGCACAAGAAGTGTAGGTCGGCATGGCCGGCGCTTTGTGCAACATCGCCAGTCCCTTGCCCCTCACCTTGTAGGAATCAACGGACGGCTCGCTCGGCGTGCCCCAATCGATGGCTTCTGCGACGGATTCCAGACACTGAAGCGGATTGCCATGTCCGGAGGTGAAAGCTTCTCCTGTGATGGTTGTGTCGCCATCCTTGAGCAGATTGCGTCTGCGGAACTCGGCTGGATCCATGCCTAGCCTGCGCGCCATCAAGTCCATAGCGCGTTCAATGCCCCACAGAATCTCAAGATGACCGAAACCACGATAGGCCGTGCCGAAGATCTTGTTCGTGTAGACGACGAACGAGTCGATCCAGCAGTTGTCGATGGAGTAGGGTCCCGCCCCGGAATAGGCGGCTGCGCGACCGATGTTGACGCCATAGTCGGCATAGGCGCCGGCATCCCATACGTAGGTCGATTTCAGGGCGACGATCTTCCCGTCGCGCGATGCGCCGATCTCGATGGTCGAGTGTAATCCCTGGCGCGATGGAAGGGTGTTAAACTCTTGTTCGCGTGTGGCCGCGACCTTCACAGGGCGTCCGCCAGCTGCCCTGGACAGCACGTAGGCCAGCGGCTCCAATCCTAGACCTGCCTTGCCACCAAACCCTCCGCCAACATAGGGAACATGCACCCTGACATGGGCATGCGGCAGATCGAAACAGACGCTCATCAAATGCCGGACTGTGTAGGGCGACTGGCTTGAGGTCCAGATCTCCATGCGCTTGCCTGGCAAGGCCTGAGCCACACTGACGTGGGTCTCCATAGGCACATGCTGAACAGGCGGGTTGTAGAACGAGGCCGTGAGCGTGCTGTCTGCGCCTTCGAAAGCTTGGTCGAACGAGCCTTTTCGTATCTTCTGATGATGCGCGATGTTCGTGTGTGCCTTGGGGAAAAACACGCCCTCCATATGCTCGTAGGTGTGTAGGTCAGGATGAACCAGATGCGCGGATGCATCCATCGCTTCTCTAGGGTCGAGAACAGTGGGCAGAAGGTCATACTGAACTTCAACAAGCTGGCACGCAGCCTTGGCGATGTCGAGCGTGTCGGCGGCGATGGCGACAACGGCCTCGCCCTGATAGCGGACGACGTCGCGGGCCAGGATGCATTTGTCCTGCATGTAGAGGCCTAGCTGGTAGCATAATCCCCTGCCTGTGAGCACGGCGCGAACGCCTGGAAGGGCTTCCGCATTCTGCGAGTCAATGGCAACAATGCGAGCTGACGCATGCGGTGATAGGACGAGGGCCGTGTGCAGCATGCCAGGCAGACATAGATCGTGTGTATACGAAGCAGAACCTGTGACCTTGTCTATGGCGTCGGCGCGAGGTATGGGTTTCCCAACGTAGGAGAGTTCGCGTGTCATCGTGCCCTCCCTTCTTGAGCGTCACGAGAGCCGATATCCTGCGAGAGCCGTGCAGCGGCAAGTTGGATGGCAGAAATGATGGCCTCGTATCCCGTGCAGCGACACAGATTCCCGGCGATGGCCTCAATGATCTCTTCGTGCGAAGGGTCAGGAATCCGGTTCAGCAATCCGCGCGCAGACATGATCATGCCCGGCGTACAAAAGCCGCACTGGGTAGCGCCCTCATCAATAAATGCCTGTTGCAGAACGGACAACTCGCCGCCGATAGCTTCGCCCTCGATCGTTTCGATGTCAGATCCGTCGGCCTCGACAGCTAGCATGAGGCAGGATGTGATGGGGTTCCCGTTCAACAGGACCGTGCAGGCTCCGCACTCTCCAATGCCGCAGCCTTCTTTTGTTCCAGTCAGTGCCAGCCGATCGCGGAGCAGATCAAGCAGGGTCATGGTTGCAGGAACCGTCGCCTGTTCTACGTGGCCATTGACAGTGAATCGTATCGTGTGCATCAGGAGGCACCTCCTTCGGCGAGCAGGTTGTGCAGGATTCGCTTCACGAGGACGGGCAGGATGGCGTTGCGATACCCAGACGATGCCCTCACATCAGAGATGGGAGAGACAGACGACAACACGATCTCCGCGACATGACCTGCAAAGGACGCTACATTTCCGACATCGACCTTAATCGGCTCCAAGAGAACGGGTGTAGGAGCGCAGCTGCCAATCGCCAATCTCAGGATTCTCTCACCTGGTGAATAGGCGCCTGCCATATTGACCACTGCCAAATCATGACCGCGAATACGCTGTTGCTTGAGGAATGTCGTATGCAGATCGGCTCGCTGCGGAATCTGGATGGAAACAACGATCTCATCTGGAGTCAATACTGTCTTCTTCACGCCAACGAAGAAGTCGCGAATCGGAATACTGCGCGGCCCTCGAATGCCGACAACCTCCACAGAGGCATCGAGCACCAGCAGAACAGGAGCGGAATCTGCAGCCGGAGAGGCGTTGCAGATGTTGCCAGCCAGCGTCGCTCGGCTTCGCAGCTGATACGTGCCGATGGAGAGCAGGGCCGTAGCAAGCGCTGGATAGGTGGTATGGAACGCACGGTTTTCGATGAGCCGGTTCAAAGGAACTGAAGCGCCAATGGCTGATCCAGAGCGGTCGACGTGGACTTGCTTGAGAGCATCGACATTCTTGCAGTCGATCAGGACCTTAGGCGACTTCAGATGGTTGCGGATCTCCACAAGAAGATCCGTTCCTCCAGCGAGAACGGCTGCTTTCCCCGCCGCCTCAGCCAGGCAGTGACAGCCCTCATCGATGGATCGAATTCTCTTGTACTCAAAGTCTCCAAGCACGATGAATCCTCTCTGAAAGCGAACGAATTTGAAGCCTGAAAAGCAAAACAGGCTTCTCAAGCCCCGTTGCCTCCATCTTACGAGACAGGAGAGGATCTGCCAAGTGGCTTGACAGCTTGTTGGGAAAGTGTTTGCCGCGTGGACGTCGAGGTGACACAGCATGTCACTTGCCGCTACCATGGCGGGTGGGAAGGATGGTGAGAACTCTCATGATGGGATCAAATGGACACGATGCAAGAGTCGGAAGCACGGTCGCTGCTGTGCGCTGCAGTTCGTATGATGAAGCAGATGTTCAAGAGGCAGTAGATCGCGGACTGGCACTGCTGGGCGGTGCGAAGTCGTTCGTCGTCCCAGGAGAGCGGATTCTGCTCAAGCCCAATCTGCTTCTGGGGCGAACGCCAGAGCGTGCGGTAACGACCCATCCCAGCGTGTTCCGTGCTGTGGCGCATTCACTTCAGCAGGCAGGCGTTGCCATCTCGTACGGTGATTCGCCAGGATTCGGCAAGCCTCAGACTGCGGCCCATCGCTCGGGATTGTTTGACATCGCGCAGGAGATGAGCCTTGAGTTGGCAGACTTCACACATGGCGAGACTGTGTCATTCCCTGATGGACATCAGAACAAGCAGTTCACCATTGCTCGAGGTGTGCTCAGTGCCGATGGCCTGATTTCTCTACCAAAGATGAAGTCGCACGGCCTCACACGTATTACCGGAGCCATCAAGAACCAGTTTGGCTGTATCCCCGGCACGCTCAAAGCGGAGTTTCATGCACGACTCCCGATGGCCGAGCTCTTCTCTCAAATGTTGGTGGATCTCAACCTATTCCTGAAGCCTCGCCTGTTCATCATGGACGGGATTGTGGCCATGGAAGGAAACGGCCCTCAAAGCGGAACGCCCTGTCCGATGAACGTTCTGCTGTTCTCCAGCGATCCTGTTGCGCTCGATGCGACCGTGTGCAAACTGATTCATCTGGATCCATCGCTCGTTCTGCCAATCCAGTACGGTGTTGAATTCGGATTGGGCACAATCCGGAACATTGAATGGGTAGGGGACCCCATCGAATCCTTTGTGAACCCGAGCTTTGACGTTAATCGAAGCGCTCTATCTACCACAGAGCGTCTCGGTCGACCCAGCCGGATGGCGAGGCGCTTTGTGGTTCCAAGGCCTTTCATTCGCCCTGAGAAGTGCACGCGGTGCGGAACCTGTGTCAGCGTGTGTCCCGTCGATCCCAAGGCTGTTGAGTTTCGCGGATCCGGGCGGACGCAGCCGCCGGTACACGATTATCAGCATTGCATCCGATGCTACTGCTGTCAGGAGCTGTGCCCCGAGGGCGCCATTGAGGTGTCGACGCCGCTACTTGGACGGCTGATTCATCACCGATAGCTGAAGAGGCTTGATAGGCCGCGCTTTGTGGACTGCGCAGAGCGACCTAGAGAATCGTGGCCAGGTCATCAAGCAACATCTTCAATGTATCTGGATCGCAGATCGTCTCAGCAATCTTGCGGGCTTCTGCCACGTAGTGATCCCGTTTCTCTGGTTCGCTGGCAGCGCTCTCGGCTCTTGCCAACGCTTCGTAGGCATAGGCGAGCATGAATGGTGCGATCTGGTCATCCTTCTTGTCGACACTCGCGGCGAGACAGAGTTCGCCATACCTGCGCGCTTCATCTGCTCTGCCTTGGACTGCGTGGATTCTTGAGACTTGCCAGTATCCCATGGCGAGGTTCTGGTTTGTGCAATCGGAGCGCTGTGTCCAATGCCAGATCGAGGTGATGCTGAGACGAAGCATCTCTTCATCTTCAGCAAGAGACCGATCGATCCTGTCGAGCAACTCCCACGCGCTATTGAAACACTGAACCGAGAACTTCTCGTGTGTCTTCGCGGTATCTTCCCGTTCACTCATGGTGCCTCCTCCAACTCCTTGTCATGAGCATAGCGATGGGGAAGAAAGTATTGTGGATGTCCGGTGAACAGGCGGCGGAGTTTGAGCATGGCGGCGGAATCGGCCACAATGCGGGGCGGTGATCACGACTTGAGCCATTCACACTCACATCATGGACATTCGCATGGCCCTTCAGCAGGCAGGCGGATTGGCGTCGCCTTTTTCTTGAATCTGGCATTCGCCATTCTGGAGATCGTTGGCGGGATTTGGACAAACAGCATGGCTGTTCTTGCTGATGCCCTGCACGATCTCGGCGACAGCCTTGCGCTTGCCCTTACCTGGCGCTTCGCCAAGGTGGCAGAGAAGAAGGGCGATTCATCGTATACCTTCGGATATCGCCGGTTCTCACTCATTGGAGCGCTCGTGATGGCGATGACGCTGATTGCTGGCGGATTGTTTGTGCTCGTTCGAGCCATCCCCAGAGTTATAGATCCAGAGCCTTCCAATGCCCAGGGCATGATCATCCTGGCTGTCGTTGGCGTTCTGGTCAATGGATTCGCTGCCATGCGGATGCATGGAGGGAAGAGCTTGTCCGAACGGGTTGTGACTTGGCACTTTGTCGAGGATGTGTTGGGCTGGATCGTTGTGCTCATTGCCGCCATTGTCATGCGCATCTGGAACATCCATGTCATTGATCCCATTCTCTCGATCCTGATCACGCTGTATGTGCTGTGGAATATTGCCAAACAGCTGAAAGAGACGCTGGTGATTCTTCTCCAGGGCGTGCCCCACGGGCTCTCCATTGAACTCGTGGAATCCGAGATCGCGAAGATCGAGGGAGTCATGGGCGTTCATCATACCCACGTTTGGACACAGGATGGAGAACATCACGTGCTTTCGACCCACGTTCTGTGCGACCCTGACTTCTCGATACAACAAAGCGCGCAGTTGCGTGCGATCGTCAAGTCACGTCTTGCGCAGATGAGTATTCCCCACGCCACCATTGAGATGGAGCCAGCATTGGGGGGCGATTGCCCGGATGCCTGCGAAAACTGCTTCAATGCCTAGGTGCGTCCAGAACTGAGACGCACCTTCATAGATGTCGCAGCGATGGTGTTCGTCCTTACGGCAGGCTGTCCCCTGAGCGGCGAAGCTCCGTGCGTGACAGAGTGTTTTGCGAGGAACAATCGTGTAGAGTACATTCGCAAAGCCTCCCACTAGAGGCACGTCTTGAGAAGAGCGGAACTACGCCGGGTGCATGGTTCCGCCTCTTCTTTGGTTCTTCCTCACAAAATGTCCAAGACTCGTCCAAAACTGTACGATAAGATCCAATTATGAATGAGGAAGACAGAAATCCTCGAACGTTGAAGGAGACGATGTCATGGCGAAGCTTGAAAGGCTGACGATTGAGGGCATGCATTGCGCCAGTTGTTCGCAATCCGTTGAGCGTGCCTTAAGCTCCGTTCAAGGAGTCAAGAGCGTATCTGTCAATCTGTTGGCAGAGACTGCCTCCATCGAACACGATGGCTCTGTTGACATTGATACATTGACCCAGGCTGTTCGCGATGCCGGTTTCTCGGCTTCGTCCAAGGCAATGAGTCGTACGATTCAAGTCGTTGTGAAGGGGATGACGTGTGCATCCTGTGCACAGTCGGTTGAACGGGCGCTGACAAACACGAACGGGGTTCGATCGGCGGCTGTTAATCTCTCCCTTGGCCAAGCCGTAGTGGATGTAGATCCCCGCGTGCAAGAAGCCGATCTGCTTCAGGCGATTCAAGCGGCCGGATACAGTGCTGAAGTCAGAGCGCTGATGGATCAAGTGAATGGAAACGAGATCGTGGATCGGGACGCCCAGAATCTGCGGGACGCTGCGCGGCGGATGCGGTTTGCCTGGTTCTTTGCACTGCCCATCATGGGATGGATGATTCCCGAGATGTTCTTCGATCTGATGTGGCCCACGCCGCTTAGCTTCCACGCAGTGATGGTCGCGCTGGCTGCGTTCCCGCTCGTCTTTGTGGGCGGTCCTACGCTACGTGTCGGGTTCAGGGCGCTGGGACACCGCTCGCCGAACATGGATACGCTGATTGCGCTGGGTGTGACGGTGTCGTTTGGTACAGGTGTCTTGGCCATTCTGGGCATGCTTGGATGGCTGCCTCGCATATTCAACTATGCCGGTGTATCCGCCATGATTCTGGCCATTCATCTCACCGGGCGCTTCATTGAGGCGAGCGCAAAGGGCAGAGCCTCACGAGCCATTCACAGACTCCTCACACTGGGGGCCAAGACGGCTCGCATCTTGCGTGATGATGCAGAGACAGAAATCTCGGTTCAGCAGCTTGCCGTCGGAGACGTGATGGTTGTTCGCCCTGGCGAGAAGATGCCTACGGACGGGATCATTACCCGTGGTGAGAGCTACATCGATGAATCGCTCGTCACAGGCGAGTCCGTACCCATACACCGGCGCGAGGGTGACAGCGTGGTCGGAGCAACCATCAACGGAAGAGGGTTGCTGCATGTGAGAGCATCGCAAGTCGGCGAGAGCACGTTTCTGTCGCAGATTGTGCGGATGATGGAAGACGTTCAAATGACCAAGGTTCCCATCCAAGCCTTCGCCGACCGGGTGACGAGGGTGTTCGTCCCCGTGATCCTGGTCTTGTCCGCGCTAGTGTTTGTCCTGTGGTTGGTGGCTCCTGGCAGTCTGGGGCAAGCGTCGGACTGGGTCGGTCAGCTTCTTCCATGGGGTTCCGAAGGGCTGAGCCCGCTGTCTCGCGCCCTGTATGCGGCCATTGCGGTGTTGGTCATTGCGTGTCCGTGTGCACTGGGATTGGCAACACCGACAGCCCTCATGGTGGGCACGGGTGTGGGAAGCGAGCTAGGTATCCTTTTTCGAACTGGCGAAGCCATCCAGACGCTTCAGCAGGCGAAAATCGTCGCCTTTGACAAGACAGGAACATTGACGCAGGGCAAACCCGGCGTGACGGACATCCTTCCTATATCTGGTTCGCAAGATGATCTTCTAAGGACCATCGGTAGTCTGGAAATGGGATCCGAGCACCCCATTGGTCGGGCGATTGTCGAAGCGTGCCGCGATCGGGGCCTATCGCTAAGCCAAGTCTCGGGATTCGAGGCAGTACCTGGGAAGGGGATTCGAGGCGAGGTTGATGGTGAGCACATGATGGCGGGAACCCGAGCCTGGCTGGAAGAGTCGGGTACTGATACCAGTGCCTGGCGATCCAAGTGGGACGTGCTTTCCCGCCAAGCAAAGACCGTCGTGGGAGTGTCCAGCCAAACGGCGGGCCTGGTTGGGATTCTTGCTGTTGCGGATCAAGTCAAGCCGAGTGCACGTGCTGCCATTGCCAAGCTTCATCAGCTCGGGATGACTTGCGTGATGCTCACCGGAGATAGCCAAGCAACGGCGCAAGCTGTCGCAGCAGCCGTCGGCATCGACGAAGTGATGTCAGAGATTCGTCCAGCCGAAAAACTGGAAGCGATACGAGCACTCCAAGCAGACGGCCATCGTGTGATCATGGTCGGAGACGGCATCAACGATGCGCCTGCGCTCAAGGCGGCCGATGTCGGCGTCGCCGTTGGAACGGGCACGGACGTTGCTATTGAAGCGGCAGATGTCACCGTAGTTTCCGGGGATCTTGAGGCGCTGGTCAGAGCGATCTTGCTGTCACGTGCGACGTTTCGCAAGATACGCCAGAACCTTTTCTGGGCCTTCTTTTACAACGTCTTCGCGATACCGTTTGCCATGCTGGGGCTACTTCATCCATTGGTCGCAGAGGCCGCAATGGCCCTTTCCTCGATCAATGTTGTTACCAATGCCAACAGGTTGCGAAGACAGAAGCGGCTGCTTCAATCGCGGCCGACCTAAGTGCGAAAAGACAGCATCATCTCGTCGGTTGCCGCTTGAGATCTGCATGCTATAATCCAGACGTATGCCAATGGCCAACGGGTTGTTGGCATTTGGTTTTCGCTCTTGCGCGCGGCAGAAAATGCGTTCGTTCAAGGGCAAGATTTCGTAGAACTGGCGATGCTGCTGTATGGTTGCATGCGATCACACCGGATCATCCAGGAACGCTCTTGTGAATCAGCAGACATCGCGGCAGACAACATGGAGGCGGCATGAGTTCATTGCAGTTTGAAGATCGGATGTCCCGCATTCTCTATCCTGAAGACGTGATCCAGCGACGTGTGCGAGAACTGGCCGATCAGATCACGACGGACTACACGCAGAAGGGGCTGGCCAAGGATTCGAAAGGGCGGCCACTGCTGCTGGTGGGTGTTCTTAGAGGAGCCCTTGTCTTCATGACAGACCTGGCTAGGCGCTTCCCCATTCCCGTCGAGTATGACCTGATTAGCGTTTCTTCTTATGGCAACGGCACGGCACCAGGAGCCGTGCGCCTAGTCAAGGATCTGGAGAAGCCGATTGAGGGACGGGATGTCTTGCTTGTCGAGGACATCATTGATACCGGGTATACGATTGAGTATCTCCGCCGCAGCTTCACAGCACGCAACCCGGCCTCGTTTCGCGTTTGCACGCTTGTAGATAAGGTCGTTCGCCGCGAGGCGAAGACGATCATTGACTATGCTGGATTCGCCCTGGAGGTAGACGAGTTCATCGTCGGCTATGGCATGGACTATGCCGAGCTTTATCGCAACCTTCCGTATGTGGGCATTCTGAAGCCGGAGTACATTGGATGAGCAGCAAGACGGATCTGCTCACTCTGGGTATTGAGACGTCGTGCGATGAGACGTCGGTCGCCGTCATTCGCGGAGAGTACGAGGTTCTGATCAACTCTGTCTACTCCCAAGTGGACCTTCATGCCAAGTACGGTGGCGTTGTCCCAGAGGTTGCTTCGCGCAATCATGTCGTCAAGTTGCCGTATCTTGTTCAAGAAGCCATGCAATCGCTCAAGCTAAGACTGAGTGAGATTTCTCTTGTGGCCGCAACCTACGGACCTGGCCTAGTCGGGCCGCTACTGGTTGGGTTGACGCATGGAAAGGGCTTGGCATACGGTCTCGGCATTCCCTTCATTGGCGTGAATCACTTGGAAGGGCACGTGTTTGCACATCGCCTTACCCAGCCGGAGGTCGAGCCGCCGTTCATGGCTCTAGTCGTCTCAGGAGGTCACACCTCTTTGATTGATGTGCCGCAGTACGGAACGTACCAGCTTGTGGGCATGACCGTCGATGATGCTGCAGGCGAAGCGCTCGACAAAATCGGGAAGATGATGGGCATTGGGTATCCCGCAGGAGCAGAGATTGATCGGCTGGCGACGTTGGGTAATCCTGACACCGTTCGATTTCCGCGCCCAATGATCGGTTCTTCTAGTTTCGATTTTAGCTTCTCAGGACTGAAGACCTCAGTCGTCTATCACCTGAAGAAGAATCCGCGCGAGCGGCCAGAAGACATTGCTGCATCGGTGTTGGCGAGTGTCGTCGAGATTCTGACCAAGAAGTCGATTGAAGCTGCTCGTCGATTCCATCGCAAGCATCTGATTGTCACAGGCGGCGTTGCAGCCAATTCGCATCTGCGCGAAGCGCTGACTGGAGCTGGCAAAGAGCGCGGCGTTCAGGTTTCATTTCCGACGCGATCGCTTTGTACGGACAACGCGGCGATGATCGCGGCAGTGGGAGCATTCCGTCACCAACAGCTGGGGCAGTCGCATCCGCTATCGCTCAAACCAGATCCTTCTCTGAGCTTAGGAGCATTGGCCATCGAGGGATAGGCGGCTGGTTCCGGCGGAGAACTAAGGTATGTCTGGGTTACTGGCGACCGCTGACTGTGAGGATTCCAGCACCTGCTTCATCGAGGCGATAGCCACTTCGATCATGTCATTGTCGGGATCGGCTGTTGTCAGCTTCTGCAGCCACAATCCAGGCTGAGCCAAGATTCTGACCCACAGGCGATTGTAGTGCCTGCCTGAGTAGCGTAACACTTCGTAGGATACGCCAGCCACGACGGGCAGGAGCAGCAGTCGAGACAGAATCTTGATCCACGGCGATGGATTGCCGACGAGAGAGAAGATGAGGATGGCAATGACGAAAACGGTCATGAGGAATGCCGTCCCACAACGAGGGTGGAGCGTCGTGTGCTTCCGCGCATTCTCTACGGTGAGCTCTTCATCAGCTTCGTAGGTATGGACGACCTTGTGCTCCGCGCCGTGGTACTGGAACACACGGTGGATGTCCTTCATCCGGGAAATCAGAACAAGATAGACGAAGAAGAACAACAGGCGCATGCCCCCCTCAATGAGATTGAACCCGATCGTGTTGTCGGTACCAGGGATGAAGCCGGTCAGATAGATCGGGAGAACGATAAAGGCGCCCACGGCGATGGCCACGGCAAGGGTGAACGTGAAGAACGTGCCACCCTTGGTCATCTGTTCGTCTTCGGGGAATGCCAGTTGTGCCGACAGATTCAGGGCACGAAGACCCAAAGACATCATGTCATAGAGGCCGAACAATCCCCGAAGAAACGGCATCTTCCCGAACTTCTTGAATCGGCGTCGTGCAGGCAGCGGGCGAACGAGGATTTCCTGGTCGGATTGACGACGAACAGCGACCGCTATGCGGTCGCCGTTTTGCATCATGACACCTTCAATGATAGCTTGCCCGCCGATAGACGGCTTCACTATGCGTCTTTCGCTTCTTGTGCGTACTTGCGGTTGAATCGTTCGACGCGTCCTTCGGTATCGACGAAACGCTCTTCACCCGTGTAGAACGGATGGCACTTCGAGCAAATGTCCACTCGCATCTCTTCGACTGTGGATGTGGTCTCAAATACGTGCCCACAACCGCAATGCACCTTCGCTTTCTTCAGCTCAGGATGAATTCCCGTCTTCATGAATCCTCCGGGTCGTTTCTAACGCTTGGAGTACTGTTCGCTCTTGCGCGCTTTGCGTCGGTTGATCTTCTTGCGCTCGACTTCTCTCGCATCGCGCGTGAGGAGTCCAGCTTGGCGCAAAGGCGTCCTGTACTCTTCCGTAACGCCAGTCAGTGCTCGAGCAATCCCCAATCGGATCGCTTCCATTTGGCCGGTGTAGCCACCACCGCGCACACGTGCCTTGACGTTATATTTGCCGACCGTTCCAGTAGCGTAGAACGGCTGTTTTAGATTCTTCTCGATATACTCGACTACGTTCAAGAATGGGGCGAAATAGACATCTGCGGGACGTCCGTTGATCGTAAGCGTTCCGTCCCCCTCAGAAAGATACACACGCGCCGTCGCCGCTTTGCGCCGACCGATCGCATGAATCGCTCCGTTGACTCTCTTGGGTAATCTTCGATTTTCTTGGTCCACGAAGAGTACACACCTCCTGAATTCAAAACCCATGGTAAGACTTGCGAATGATAGCCAAGGGCATTGGTACTTTCAATGCCTAGCACGAAGCACGTTTGTGACAGAACCTGCGCTGCCACGGGCAGGTGCGGGAATCCCCGCACGATCGACGCGAGATCCCAACGTTCTTCAGTACAGCCACCGAACGAGTGATCGAAGAGACGGACTCTCCATGCGCTTCATCATCCATCGCTCAGACACGCGTTTGTTCAAGAACGACATGGACGGGAAGCTGTGCTGCAAGAACATGATCTTCGACAGTCGCATCTTGTTCTGAATGGCCAGTCCCCACTCATTGATCATCTCTCCGGCACCCGCTCCGATGATGCGAACGCCGTAGATACGTCCCATTTTACTCACGTAGGCTCGAACAGAGCCGACGGCCAAGCCTTCGGCAATCGCTGCGCCGTAGTCCTCGTACTTCTCCTCATGCACCTCGTAGTCTATGCCGGACTTCTGAAGATCGCGTTCCAGCCACCCGACATGAGCTACTGGAGGATCCGTGAACACGGTCCACGGGACGACGTACTTGGTGTAGTTGAAGCGAACGGGCCACGGGGCGATAGCATTCATCAGTGCGATCATGCCTTGGTGCATGGCAGAGTGGGAGAACAGGAACACGCCATTGCAGTCTCCAGGCGCATAAATGGCTCGCTGAGTCGTTCGAAGGTGAGCATTGACTAGGATGCCCGCCTTGGAGTACTCGACACCCGCGTTCTCAAGAGCTAGGTCTGAGAGATCGTGTTGACGGCCTGCCGCAACGAGCAGTCGTTGGCCGTGAAACGTCTCATTGCGATCTGTCTTCAGAACGACGCAGTCACCCTCGACGCCCACTTGGCGAATGTTTCGTTCGTTGTAGACAGCAATGCCCTCGCGGGTAAAAGCGTCCTCAAGCATCCTGCCTGCGTCTGCGTCTCCGTGAGGCAGCAAATGGGAATCGAGATGGACGATGGTTACTTCGGATCCGAGTCTCTTGAAGGCTTGCGCCATCTCACATCCCATGGCTCCACCGCCAATGATGAGCAGGCTCTGGGGTACTGAGTCGAGCTGAAATAGCGTCTCGTTGGTGAGAACATCCACAGAGTCCAGGCCCGGAATCGGAGGGAGGGCTGGCTGCGTCCCCGTACAAATGAAGAAGCGCTTTGCTGTGTGTCGGACGTCTCCCACGGCAATTGTGTGGGGATCGACAAACGAGGCAGAGCCAAGTCCCAGTTTCAAATCGACCTTCTCAAACATCTTCGCCGTCTTGCGGTCATTGATGAACTGGATATGGCGACCTAGTGTTTGAAAAGGATCGACGGGATCAGGGATGTGAGGGACCTGTTCGAGCGCGAATTCGGATGACCGTGTGAACAGGTGTCGAACGTGTGCCATCTGGAGAAGAGCCTTGCTGGGAATGCAGCCCACATTCATGCATTCCCCTCCCAATGCCCGCCGTTCGATCGCCAGCACGCGAAGCCCCATGTTGGATGCCATCACCGAAACGGCCATTCCAGCCGGCCCCAGCCCGATGACACCCACATCGTAATCGTATCGCATCATCCCCCCCTTATGAAGTGGACTCGATAGTATATCGGCCATGTCAAGCTCTGCCAGATGTTCGCCTCTCCATCAACGTATTGCATGACGAAAGGCAAGGCGTGCGGATACACTGCACAAGCAAACTTTGGAGACGACGAACAACCTGGAGGCTGCTATGGAGAAATTGATTGCGACGTGTGGACTTGTCTGTTCGGAGTGCCCCTCCTACATCGCGACCCGGAATGGAGATTCGGCCACACTGGAGAGTCTGGCCAAGACCTGGAGCGTGGAGTACGAAGCGACCTTGTCAGCGCAGGATTGCACATGTAATGGGTGCCACTCACATGTCGGGCCATGGATGGCGCACTGCGCGCTGTGTGAGATCCGCGCCTGCGGAACAGAGAAGGCTGTCGAGAACTGCTCGGAGTGCGCAGAGTATGCCTGCGAGAAGCTCGTACAATTCTTTGAATTCGTGCCAGACGCCAAGACTCTTCTTGAGGGCCTGCGGGGTTCTGTATGAGTACAGGCGCGTCGCCGGCGTGGCTTCGGACCATGCGTCGCCAGGATCGTGAAATCGCCGATCAACAGCAGCTGTGGCATATTCTGGGAAGTGCGGATGTCTGTCGGGTCGCCTTTGCGAGCGACGACTGGCCGTACATCGTTCCACTGAATCTCGGATGTAGCGACGGGAAGCTATATTTCCATTGCGCATCTGCTGGGCTGAAGCTGGATCTCCTGCAAGCAAACCCCAACGTATGTTTCGAGGTGGAAACGGATGTAGCGGTCAATCCAGGAGTGAACGCCTGCAATTGGTCTGTCGAATACCGTAGCGTAATTGGATTTGGCCGCATGTCTCGTGTCGAAGACGAGGATGAACGGAGACGTGGCCTGCATGCTCTGCTAACGCAGCAGATGAAGAAGACTGCTGCCGCATCTCCTCAGCAAGACCTGAACCTTCCTGCGGCCCTTTCGCCCGACACCGTCGTCTTGCGGATTGACGTTGTTTCGATGACGGGCAAGGCATCAATGACGGACTAGAGCGCGCGGCAAATGGCTCGCGTCGCGGGAAGATTGAACGAGACCCCGAAGCCGAGGCTTCAGGGCCTCTCCGTTTGAGGATATGAAGTCTACGGCGACTCAGACGGCTCGTCGGCGAAGACGACAGGCCCGCCACTTGCCAACTGGTCACGCAACGTGCCCAGGGCTGGCCTCTCTCGCCCGAACGCAAGCACGTCGCCGAACGTCTTCGTACAGCAGCGATAATGTGGACTTCAATGCCTCAAGAAGATCAACGATATCCGCGTGAATGGGAAGGCAGATCCTCTGTGCGATTGGGAGGGATTTGGGTATTCTCTCCAGGAACCACAATCTGTATCCAACGTTCACTCGGTAGGGTCAGGCTCATCGTCTCCTTCTCTGGCGGAGCGCGATTTCTGGGCAAGCGCCTGGATGGAGCAGCATAGGGCCGCTCCCGCAACGACGTAGCGCCTCCAAGAGGAGGGCGTACAGCTCATGCTCAAACGCATCTCACTTCGTTGTCTCTGGCTTTGTCGCCTAATCGTGGACTTCTTCTTTTCCATGCCGCTCACCTCCTGAGCACTTCTCCTGCGCAGTGCCATTGGGACTGGCAGGTCAAACGAAATCGCAGGCCGCAGCCTGCGTTCGTGTGTCGGATTTCTTGAAGCGCCCCCGCTGTGCTGCTAGGCGCGCTTGGTCCGTCCGACGTTCATTTGGACGATGCAAAGCAAGCCCAGACCGGCAATCGTACGTACGGAATGGAATGACCACTTTGTCATCATCATGGGATTATTATACAACTCGCCGATACGAAGGCAATGCTTGAGCGAGAAAAACCCTTGCTCAGACAAGCCAACGGGGAGCGTGTGAGGCGAGGAGAGAGCGCGGGCCCCTGCTTCAATCCCTGTGTTGCGCTGCCCAGTGGAGGCCCGCCGCCTTCCGCTTTGGTGCCAGGAAAAACACAACGTGATTGTAATGCGTAACTGCCTGCTTGCCAAGCAGTCAGACAGCTGGACAGAACATCAAATGCCACTAGAAGCATAGTGAGTGTGGTGGCACAGATCTGGTAGGAGCAGAGATTCCTTGTCTAGAAGGCGCGCACGTCAGGGCTAGACGATGAATGTATGCGGAAGCATGACTCCTGGCTCAAGGTACTCGATCTCTACACGCGTAATACGAATCAGGCAGAAATTGGGGTCCTGTGTTCCCTCCCAGTGTTCATTCAAGAAGGGGATTTGGTTCCCGATTCGTTCGATGACGTCTGCATCGCGAGTGATCGTGGCGATTCCACTGACGCGGATATAGCCGTTTCCGCAGGTCTCTGTTAAGGGATAGCAGAATTCGACGCTTGGATTACGCAAGATCTGACGAGCTTTTGCGCTGCGGGGGCTGGTGGCGATCCAGAACTTCTCCTCCAGATTCAGAAGCGTAATGGGGCGAACGCGAGGCTGTTCTCCTTCGGCAGTTGCCAAATACACGCACTGTCCTGGTCGGAAATGAGCCCATACTGCCGCTTTGATCTCGTCCAGTGTCCTGTTCATCAGTCACACCCCTTTCTGGAGTCGC
>SPBW01000223.1 GCA_004525685.1 Candidatus Atribacteria bacterium | reverse complement strand
GTCTCCCAGATTTGGGCGACGATTGTCAATCAAGGCACAGAAGACGCAGGCGAATTCAATGTCGTCTTCTATACCCTCGATGCGACCGGCAAGCGCGTCCTCCTACCCGCAGCTCGCGTTCGCGGTGTGGCCGCGGGTGCCGACACGTCAGTGATCCGGCGAGCCGATACCTCATCCCTTGAGGCAGGCTATCACGTTGCCGGTGTGTTGATCGATGTCGATAACAGTGTTCCAGAGATCAACGAAGCCAATAACGAAAGAGAAACGGACCTGCTGATTCGTTGAGCTCGCAACTCTTAGGTAATGATTGCGGCGTCAGTCAGAGATCTGACGCCGCTTCGTTCTTTGAATTCGAACGTCACTTGCGAGTATTCTGCACAACATCATCCAAGGAGTTGCCATGAGATTCTCACTAGGTGTTGTGATTGCTGTCTGCCTTGCGTGCGGGGCTGTTGCCGCACCCTTCGCATACGGACCGTACGGTGGCGCGCCAACCGCCGAGACTGTTGTCGTCAGCTGGTCAAGCGACACGCCACTGCCTGCTCGTGTTGAATACGGGACACTATCGGAGTATGACGTCTCAGGCACTCTCTCAGAGATGCTGGATGTTCCGCTCGATGACTCTAGTACCTTGAAGATTGTATCCGTCACGCTCTCTACCCTTGCACCCAACACAACGTATGTCTATCGCGTAGTGCTTCTCGCGCAAGACGGTGAGGTCGAGAGTCCGTTGGGTCGATTCGTCACTGCGCCACCGCCTGGGCAGACGATAAGGTTCGCAGTTGTCTCAGACACCCAGTGGCAATGGGAAGGAGACAATCGCCTGGAGGTTGTGGGGGACGCTATTGCCCAAGACGAGACATCATTCGATTTCATCCTCCACGCAGGCGACATCGTCGAGAGTCCAGCCACTACCTACTGGGACCATTGGTTTGCGTCGTTTGGCGACATGTTGCTCAAGGCGCCATTCATTCCCGTACTTGGCAATCATGAGAACAGCCATCGTTCCTACTACGAGAACTTCACTCTTCCTCCTGGCGGAGGAAAGAACGATGAGAGATGGTGGGCACTCCATTGGGGAGACGTCGTCGTTGTCGGGTTGGACTCAACAAACTTGAAGGTGGCCGATTACATCGCGCAGCAGGAATGGGCAAGATTTCACTTGTCCGGATCCGAGCCCCACAAGTTTGTCGTGTTCCACTATCCCGTGTTCTCGTCAGACGCCTTTCATGGGGACGGATATAGCTATGACGTTATCTTCCACCCGATCTTCGTCGAGACAGGCGTGGACATCGTCTTCAACGGTCACGCGCACAACTACGAGAGGATCGAGCGAGACGGTGTTGTCTATCTCGTCGTCGGAGGAGGAGGCGCTGTTCCGCGCGCACTGGCAGACACGCTAGTAGAGGGCTCGATTGTGGCGACCGAGGGATACAACTTCTACACGAGCGTCACAGCTTCAGCCAGTGGGATCGATGTAGACGTCATTTCAGTGGCGCAAGCAAGCGACGACATATTCGTCCCCACAGATGGTCATCTACTCGATGCATTCTCGTTGTCGGATGCGGACGTCTCGTCCACAAGCGCCGCAAGCTGGTCATTGATCCTCGTAGCACTACTAGGCGCCGTTATCGCCGGGTTGCTACTCGTACGTGCTCTCAAGTAGGACGACGACGTTATCCACAGGGCAACAGGACATGCCCAGCCCTGTGTGCGATGCTGCACTAGGTCAGCATCGCCTCAGACACTGGATCGAACACATGCAGCGTCTTGGTGTTGACTGCCAGGTAGATCTCCGAGCCCACCTCAACCTGCGTATGAGGATCCAGGCTTGCGACAATCTGGACTTCGTCGATGTAGCCATAGACGAGCAGCGTGTGGCCGAGATGCTCCTTGACGGCGACCTTGAGGAAGAACGCATTCTCAGCTGACGGGCACGGCCCATCCAGATCCTCGGGCCGTACGCCGATTCGAACATCGCCTATGATGCTGTCGGAAGACCGGCTACTGGGTAGCTCAATACGGAATGAGGAGCCCGCTAGTATCGTCTGCCCATTCTCGAACGATGCCGTCGCTGCAACAAAATTCATTGCCGGACTCCCAATGAATCCAGCAACGAATAGGTTGCTGGGCATGGAATAGGTCTCTTGCGGCGACGCATATTGGTGGATGAGGCCGTCTTTCATCACCGCGATCTTGTCACCCAATGTCATGGCTTCCACTTGGTCGTGGGTGACGTAAATGGTCGTCGTCTTGAGTCGGCTGTGAAGTTCTTCCAGTTCAGTGCGCATCTGCACGCGCAGCTTGGCATCCAGATTGGACAGAGGTTCATCGAACAGAAACACCTTGGGATCGCGCACGATCGCACGGCCCACGGCAACGCGCTGACGCTGGCCGCCTGAAAGCTCGCGCGGCTTGCTCTTGAGCTTCTCCTCGATACCTAGCAGCTCTGCAGCATCATGCACGCGTTTTTCGATCTCTTTCTTGGGCATCTTGCGAAGCTTCAGGCCAAAGGCCATGTTCCCGTAGACGTCCATGTGCGGATAGAGCGCGTAGTTCTGGAACACCATGGCAATATCCCGATCTTTCGGCGGAACCTTGTTAACGATGCGCTCGCCGATTCGAATCTCCCCAGCCGTCTCTGTCTCCAGGCCCGCAATCATCCGCAGCGTCGTCGTCTTCCCGCAGCCAGAAGGTCCGACCAGCACGGTAAACTTTCCATCCTCGATGACCATCGACAAGTCATCCACAGCTGTGAAGTCACCGAATTTCTTGGTGATATTCGTAAGAGTTACTTCCGCCATAAGACCTCCAGTCCATTCGCCACGTTAGAATACATGGAATCGGTATGACAGGCAACACCCGACAGGGTCGTTGTGTGGCTTCTTGGTCGCGGACACGAACCGAGTGTATACTGTTCGTCCACGATAAGGATCAGGGAGGATCGTTGGCAACAATTCGATCGTCGCAGTATTACTCACTTCGGGTTATGGCCACACGAACCGTACTCTACGTTCTCCTGTTTGCGGGAGCAGCATTCATGCTTCTTCCGTTCTTCTGGATGGTCACAACGTCCCTCAAGAGTTCATCTGAGGTCATGCAGATGCCGCCTCAGTGGATCCCCAGCACGTGGTTGTGGTCAAACTACGCCAAGGCTTGGAGCGTAGCTCCATTTGCCCGATACTTCTTCAACAGCTTCTTCATGGCGATTACCACGACCATCGGCGAAGTCATCACAACCATCATGGCAGCTTATGCGTTCGCCAAGATGAAGTTCTTTGGCAAGAACGCGTTGTTCGCGGTTCTCCTTGCTACATTGATGATCCC
>SPBW01000096.1 GCA_004525685.1 Candidatus Atribacteria bacterium | reverse complement strand
GTCATTTTCAGCGACCGCGCGCCAAGCGAGGTGTTGGCGCCAATAGATGCATTCGAGAAGGTGTTATTGGCAAACCCGAGGCTCGCCGATATCCCGTAGGACTCAAAATCCATGTTCGCGCCCAAGAGCAGGCTTCCGGCGGTACCAGCCAGCGATGCATTGGCCGTCAGCCCAATGCCTGACACTTCTCCCCAGCCCCTGACAGTCAAGACGGGCGTGTTACCCAACGTGTAGGCCACATCGCCTGCGACGCCAAAACCGAATAGCTCTGTGGACAAGCCACCTTGGAGTTGCGTGCCGTCTGTGCCTGCACTGGCACTGGCGCGAATCTCGAAGGCATCCATGGTGAAACTGATACGCGCTCCAGCAGACGCCCAGAATGTGCCGATGAGGCTATATCCGGCTGTGCCGAACAAGACGACATCAAACGAAGCGCCAGCCGATGGCTCGACGATGCCTTCTGAGATGATGTCAAAACCCTGATCCGCCGCTCCTACGAGAAGGGAGACGGCAAGAATCGCCAGCATGAACCCAGCTACGAAACGTATGTGTCTTGCGTTTTGCATGTCTGTCCCCCTTTCCTAAAACGAGTAATTGAGACGCTTGCGAACGTTCTCGCCGATGATGAGGACCGTCACACGGTCGACAACGCCCGATCCGCCACCAGGGATGGGCAGATAGGCCTGCCCCATGGCATTGGTCATGGACATGACGGAATTGGAGTATCCGTCTGTCCCGACGATCTCCAGCTTAATGGGAATCCCCGGCTGAGGCGGGAAGATCTGAGCGGTCACGGTCACGTTCTGACCGGGGCCCGGGTTGGCAGGCATCGCCCAGATGGTAAGGCTGTGCAGAATGGGTAGATCCTCGGGATCTACCTCCGTGGGATCCAAATCACCGCCAGCAATCTCTCCCTCACCCACGGGAAGGTTGAACGTGATGGTCACATCAGGCGCGGTGATCGTGCCTGTCTTCTGGTACGTCTTGTGATTGAAGCCGCCCGCACTAATGGTCACGGTGTCACCGACGTAGAGGCCGTGGATCGTCGCTTGGCCGTTGTTCGCCTGCACAGTCGTGGTCAAGGGCTGCGTCATCTTGACGATGGCACCATCGATGCGCTCTCCTGATTCGGCATCCAGCACGATGCTCGTAATCACCGCCGCAACGGGCTGCATGCGTACAGTGACAGTCCCCGCGCCTGCCACGGAACTTGCTGTGGCTGGCTCAAAGCCCTTGGCCGTGGCGGAGATGCTGGCAGCCGAGGTGACGCCAAGCTCTTCTTGCAGGTCGAATTCCACAGTGAACGTGCCATCCGATCCTGTGGTCACGGTTTTGGGCTCACCCATCAAGGTGACAGTGACCGAAGCGCCTGGGATCGGAAGATCGCTGTGCTTCTCATCGACGACGCGTCCTTGAATGGTGCGAACGCCGCTCATCTCAACGCGGAAGCTGGCACTGTTGGATGCCGAGAAATAGACCATGCCATCTGGGGTCTTCGTCTGCGCACTGGTCGCGCTGTAGGTGAGATTGGCTGCGGGCTGGCCGCCGAGAACTGACTCGCAGACGGTTATCGAATGCGATGCAATTCCATGATCGTTGGTCGTCGCCTGCGCTTGGCTTCCATCAGGGAGTGTGAAGGTGACGGGAATCGAAGGGATGTAGGCATTCTTCGATGAGAGCGTGGCCATGAGCAGAACCTCTAGGCATGGATCAACCGAGGAAGTGTCCCATTCATTGACGGTCTCAGGGATCGAACTCAAGCTAAGACTCGTCTTCATTGCTACCTGAAGGTCGATCGATCCCTCCAAGATCTGAACAGTG
Source organism: Candidatus Atribacteria bacterium (assembly GCA_004525685.1). Classification (GTDB taxonomy): domain Bacteria; phylum Bipolaricaulota; class Bipolaricaulia; order UBA7950; family UBA9294; genus SPBW01. Next base: position 6,625 of record SPBW01000096.1, on the reverse strand, counting down.
CGAACGTAGTTCTGGCCATCGGCTACGTCCTCGTTGGTAAGGCCGCCTTCTGAGCCATCGGCTGCCGACGGTTCGAAATGGATGATCTGCGAGGTCCCTGTGACATGGATGGTCTTTCCGACATTGCTGAAGATCCACGGGTCTGTGGCTGTTAGGTTCACGCTTGAGTTTGTACCCATGAGATACGAAGACAGAGAACCTGGCCCATCGACATCTAGCGAGACTTCTGCGAACAGCCCGAGCGCCTCGGCACCTTGGGCTGTGGCAGTCGAACTGACAGGCAGTAGTCTGAGCGTCAGCGGAACCGTTTCCCCTTCGGCAATGACTGACTGAGACGCTGTTAGCTCGATGCGATAGGTTTCAGCGATGGTGGTGGTGTTGAACCAGCTCTGCGATCGCTCGCGAGACATCCGATCGATGTCGGCTTGCGTGAATCCAGACGTCCTTCCGTCGTCGGGCCTGTCACCGTTGATGCCGTCAATCACCGATGTATATACCTTCCCGGCTGTCGCTGCGGCGTCGCGCCCTGCTGACAGATAGGCAAATCCGAATCCAATCCGGCGCCGGTATCGATCAGCCTTGGCTGGATCAGCTGCAGGTGGGTCCCAGTCGCGCGGATCTTCAGGCAGTGTCTTGGCATCACGAACTGCGATGGCATCAGCCAACGCCTTCAAGCGCTGCTCTTCGGCAGGACCATGCAGCTTGCCCTGCTCTTCGGCAATCTGATAGGCGAAGTCGTGGCGCATGGCAATGGAATCAAGCTCGTCTACAGGGGCCATGTTGCCCGGATTGTCTGAGGCATTGCCGCCGCCCCACCAGCCAGGGCCATACCAGTTGCCGTACGGATACGGCGTCTCCAGATTCCACGCCATTTCTTTGACCAGCTTATTGAAGGTCTTGTCGTCTTGTTTCAGATTGAAGGTCGCCTCGTCTGCGCCGAGCGCAAGGACGTAGGTGAAGGCGAGAATGAGAACGAGAACAGCAGATGCGAATCGTGTCTTCATGAGTCCCCCCTTGTCTGCGTAACCACGCGATTGAAGAGACGAATCCACGACACGTCTTGGATCACATCACCTGTGATGTGAACCCAGACAAGATGGAGTGGCTCAAGGCTTGAGCCGAGCGCGAGAACCATGTCGTCTGCCGTCTTGGATGCATAAACTGGTAGAAGGGATCGCACCCACTGGGGATCTGCATCTTCGATGACAGTCAGCAAATCCGTCAGCATGCCTGATTGGACCTCGCCGAGGGTGTCTTGCGCCAGAGCCAGTACAGGATCTGCGATATCCCCTGCAGGATAAACGAGACGAAGCTGTGCTGACCGCGTCACCAGCCGATCGGCAATCGTCGGCCAGTCGGCCTCAGATGCCACGGAATCCCACGGCTGTGTCAGATACACATCCAGGCGGTCGCCCGCCTTGGCGATAGCGGCCATGATGTCTAGCGCCGCTTGGGTCGCATCGGTGGTCTCGGTCAGGCTCTGGCCGAGACTCTCGGTAGCCACGGTCTCAATTGACGTGGCAGTTTCCGAGAAGGCCATGATGATAAGCGTCCCTGTCCAAGGATTGAATACGCCAGCAATAGGTGTGCCATCGTCTGTAACATCTCCCAGGAGTATGCTGTGCGTGAACAACGAGATCATGGCGGTCTCATTGGGCAGTGCGGCATCAATGAAGCGATTCCATGTCTGCGCAGCTTGATCGCTCATCCATACCTCTCCCGCAGCAGCTGCATCCCACATCGCTAGTTGGCAGAACGAGTCCGTAATGGGCGCCAGTTCCTGTACATCGAAGGCACCAGCAGATCCGTATCCGATAGCGATTCCTACGAGCACGAGCAGCACCGCTGCTGTGCTTCGACCCGTGTAACTCATCAGCGCATCCTCCTTGCCTTTTGTATCCTTCACGTCTGTTGTGAAACAGTAAGAATAACGTTCTGTTCTGCATTAGAGGGCTGCCCCTCATGCTGTAATGTAACATAGATCACGCCCGGAGCCTAGACACGCAACGACGTGCGCGGCCCCACACTGAGTGCCCAGAGACGGGACGTGATCATAATGAGAGGGCGCGCGCGCAGCGATGCGCCAATGAAGCAATGAGAATGCGGCCTCCACGAAGGAAGGCCGCATCAGATTGAGGTCAAACGGCTGCTAGCCGTCGATATCTTCTAAGACAATGGGATCCTCATCGATAATCTCGAGGTTGGCATCGCACGCAGGACAACTGACCTGCTCGTACAAATTAGCCTGATCCGCGTCGATTCGGAATCCCTTACCACACACTGGACATGTCGCTGAAGGCATATCCCCTCCTAGAAATCACAGCCGGTCCGCGCGGCGGACCTCAGCAGTTCATGGCTACTTCTTTTTCGAACCTCCGCTTTTGGTCGTTGCGGGCTTCTTCTTCGCTGGCATGGACAACACCCCCTCCCAGTACTTGGTACAGAAAGAATGGCGGAGCATAGCACCAAAACGAGGGTCTGAGAATAGATTGTCCATGGCCATTAATCCCAATCTTGAGGCAGGATTCTGACGATAGAATGAGTGGCTCAGATGACCAATCCTACATGTATACATTATCTCGATCGTGTAGCAGCGCTAGATCGCTATCCAGGTGTGCGTCAAAGGGAGACACTCAGGTATAGGGAATGAACAGTTCTGAAGTAGGACAGCTGGCCCATTTCAGCAACTTGAGACAGCCACTGAATCTCAAATGGAGAGTAGAACGTGATCGGCTCGTTGTTACGCCCCGGGAAGGTGACCATCAGCGTAGCTGCCCCGGGCGTTGTCTGCGACGGAATCGTGAACCACGCGGTCACCGTATTGTCCGAGCGCGCCCACGATGTTGCCGGGAACTGGCGTCCCGTCGGTTGCTTGCGAATCCGGCTGGGCCAAACTTGGGCCGATGGTGATGCTGGTGAACTCGACATCTGTTGGGGGAGCCAGATTGCCGTTCAACTGGATCGTCAGCAGCGAGTTGTTCGCCCCTGCCTCAATTGAGGAGGGACTAACGCTTTCGATTCCAGTCGTCGGGATCAAACCCTTATCGTGCATCCTTGAGGCAAGATCGCACATCTTGACATCTCCCAGTATTGGGATCGGCTTCTGCAGATGCTTCACATCTCTCGACGACTACAAGAGGGCGGGACAGGCCATTGTTCTAGAATTCCGATCGAGGGCAGCTCTTGTATTTCATCATGATGGATCTGGAGGCAGACCCAAGCGGTGACTTGTCATTGAGAGGCGCTATCGATTAGGAAGAGTCGCGGGGCCAGGTCTTTGGATGTGGTGTCCGAAACCTGGCCCTCGATCCCTAGACGACCTCACTACTTCCCGAGCTGCTTGAGTGCCGGAATCATCAGATCGAGATAGGCTGCCCCAAGGTCATAGGCGTTGTGAGAGGCAACAAGGGTGATGCCCGCATCTGGCGCAACATACATCACCGTGCTGTAGCCGACGGCGCCGCCGGCATGCCCAATGAAGTTGACTCCGTCGATGTCGTACCGCTCTAATCCAAGGCCATACCAGTACGGAATGCCGTTCTCGTCTGGTGCATCGACGAAACCGAGCATCTCATCCAGCGTTTGCGCCGAAGTGAAGAGTTCTCCGTCGAGCAGAGCCGTGATGAAATATGCTAGGTCCTTGGCAGTTGAGACCATGACATTCCCTCCGGCGGCCCCGGCCATCGAGGGATCAGTGAGGGTTAGGTCCATGAGGTCTCGGCCCATGGCAACATAGCCTCGTGCCATGCGTGGTAACGGGCTTGTCTCACCCGGATTGCGAATGACGGTGTCTATCAGATCAAGAGGATCTAGGACGCGTGCACGAACCTGATCCTCCCACGAGACGCCGGTTTGTTCCTCGATAATAAGACCGAGAATTGTGTAGTCGGTGTTGGAGTACGCGTACCCCTCACCTGGCTCAAAGGGCATGTCTTGGGCCATCGCGATCCTCAGCACCTCATCGATTTTCCAGACTGTGGACGGGTCCTCCGTGAGCCGGGCGATCACGTCCTCGGTCAGCCACTCGGGGATGCCACTTGTGTGGTTGAGGAGCATTCGCACGGTGATTCGCTCCATATTGGAAATGGCGACCGGAAGGTTCTCGGGCAGGTAGATATCGATGGACGCATCGAGGTCGATGACTCCCTCTTCCATCAGCTGCAGAACGACTGTGGCGACGAACGTCTTCGTGATGCTGCCGATGCAGAAGCGGCTATCCGCGGTCATGGCCTCGCCGGTGGCTGCATTCGCCAGCCCTGCAACTCCGGACCAGATGCCTGACGGCTCCGAATCGACATAGAGCACCGCTCCTGGGTACGAACTGCGACGGCTCTCTACCCCGCGATCAAGCACGCGCTGGAGGCGAGCTTCGATGGGTGCAGGCTCTCGCTGCAGGACGTCGACAACATCGCCCGTCACGCCGAGAAGGGTTCCGATTGCGACCAGGCCGATCAGCATAGTTCCAAGGATGTCTCTCATCTCTGCCTCCCCAAAGGTTCAACAGTTGGTACTGGAAATCCACAGCTGAATGCAACAGCCGAACGGCCAGGGGCAGAACTATATTCTTGAATCCAGCAAGAATCGGGGGGCACACACCACAGTTCCATGTGGCGTGTACCCCGATCAGCGTTCTCTGCTTGGTGTGGCTATGTCTCGACTAGCTGGATCCGGATCGTCAGAGGCTCGCCGTCTGGGAAGACCATGTAGATGTCATAGTAGCCCGGTGCAAGCACACTGGTGTCAATCTCGATTGGATAAGTCCACAGGATGCGATCGCAGTGGACGACCCAATGGGTGATCAGCGTGAGCGATTCGCGGGCTGCTGCCACGTCGACGGCATAGATGAAAACATGAATCCATGAATTGAGGACAGGCCGACCCTCTGCATCCAGAATCTCGGCGACAAACGTTGTTGTCTGTAAAGCTTCCAACACGGCAAACAGAGTGCGCTCGCCGACTTGTGGCGCCGCCTCTTCGTCCTCAATCGGCCAGATGAAGATGGGGTCTGCATCTCCTGTGCGTATGGAGAAGGTCAGGATACAGGATGCCTGAGGAGCGTCCGCAGGGAAGCCGGTGTCGATGGCAAAGGCGCTTTGTTTGGTGCACGGGGTCATCGTATTCCCGGCTAGGTCCTTGGATCCCGAGATGTCAACGTCTACGCCGGGTAACTGCTCGTTGTGGTCTGCCAACGAGAAGGTCTCGGTCCACACGGTGTCTCCCGCGGACCAGGCGCCATGGCCCGTGCTTGCGAATGTCCCTTGAGCAAAGATGATCGTCGGAGGAAGGGTTGGGTCCATGGCCTCATCGAACGTGGCGGTGACTTGTTGGGTCAGGTCGCTTTCGCCCATGAGCGGTGTGTCGACGTCCACAGTCTGCACAGAAGGTGCGGTCGCATCATAGGTCACGGTGTTGTCGGTGCTTGTTGACATAACGTTTGGATTGCTTGCGAGATCGGTCGCCACGCCGGCACCGATTTCGGCAATCACTGTGCCGTCGCCCGTCATCCCGCCTACGGCCACAGTGTAGGTTGTGCCATCCATCGGCCCGGTCTCGGTGACCGTGCCGGTTGTTGCTCCCGCAGTGCCGGACAGGGTGACATCGCCCGTTGAGAATCCGGCAGCGGCCTCATTGAAGACCACGGTGAAGTTGATGGATGCCGTGTTGGTAGGATCTGCTTGGCCGCCAGATTGGTTGATGGTGACTGTTGGGGCTGCGGTATCTGCGAGGATGGTGAAGTCCAAGCTGTCTTGCTCGATCCCGTCGATGAAGAACTTGACCACATAGTCACCCGCCGTGGAGAAGGCCCACGTGGCGCTGCATCCGCCATTGCAGCTGCCGAGGTCCTCTTGATACACCAGCGCGCCTCCGGATGAATAGAACTGAATCTCGGCGCTGATCGGGATGTAGTCGATGTTTTTCTGATCCTTGATGTTGCTGATCGATGCCGTGATCGGGCGGTTCTGCAGGAACGAAGGATTCGGAGTTACCAGAAAAGCTGCAGACGAGTAGACCGGGATGTAGCAAACCATGATGTTCAGCGTAAGGATGTTCGTGCCGTCGATCTTGACGGTGATTGTCTTGTTTCCGTATGTCGTGTACGCATGTTGCACATTGTAGAACGCCGCGCCCGTGAGCGTGATGGAAAGGTAGACCACATCATCGAAGCTGTACTCGATGCTTTGAGGGTCGTATTGGTTTCCGTACTGATCGAGGATGTCCGAGATATGAAGTGTAAACAGCGCGTCCTCAAGCGGGCATCCAGGTTCGAGGATCGAGAGGTCTGCTGAGGCGTATACCGGCACATACGCTACGGCACCGGATACAGCTTGATTCTCTGAGTCGGCGCCTCCGCCGGCGATCACCACATTGCCTCCATAGAGGCCTAGGAGGGGGATGGCAGCCAGTCGAACGTAGACCGTGAACGGGCCGATGGTCGAACCCGTATACGAAACCGTGAAGCTCGATCCCCATGACGCGCCATCCAAGGAGATCTCGACATCAGCGGGCGCCGTCACTGTCAAGATGCCATCGGCTGGCGTAAGGTTGGTCCCTGTGATCGTGAACGTCGTTGCGGAACCTTCCGTGTTGACGGTCGTACTCGGCAATGTGACCGTGCTTCCCGACT
>SPBW01000039.1 GCA_004525685.1 Candidatus Atribacteria bacterium | reverse complement strand
TCCCGGCGCTATACGACCTTCTTCCAGGCCTGCCCGATCTCTTGATCCGTAAATCCGACAGATTCGTAGAGGGCGCCTTCTGGCGCCTCGTACCACGACACGTACGCACCAACGGCACCGAGATGATGCAAGCGTCGAAGGGCCTCGGTCATTACCGCCTTGCCCAGTCCTTTGCGCTGATGTGCCTCAGCGGTGCCCACCAGCACGAATGCGCCGGTTCGTGAGACATCATCGAAGTAGCAGGTACTGAATGAGACAATATCGCCATTCTCAGCAACGGCTACGATATCGAGATCACGGCGATACAGCGGCGCGCGCTGGACGTTGCGATACCAGGCACCCGTGGGGTCGCGCCCCTCGTCTGCTTCGCCGGGATGAAAAGCCCGCCACGAAGCGAGGCTCCGCGCAGGATGCTCATCGATGTCGCCCATTGATCGGACTACATAGCCTTCGGGGACATGTGCGGGAGCTGGAGGAGAGGATAAGGGTTGCCAGGCGTTGTGCTCGGTCGAGTGGGAGCTTTCGTGCATCTCATAGCCGCGCTCTCGCAGGATACGGTTCAGGAACTCATCCTTCACGTCCGCCCAAACGAACACAACCTGTCGCCCATCGCGCATCTGTGTGGTCAGATGCTTCTCAGCCTCGGACAGCATCTCGTGTGCGAGATCCGCTGTTTGGATCTTCGAATCCATGAGCGGATGGCAAACGCCAGGATCGCCCTGAATGAGGACAGAGACCATCTTCCCCTCGGCGTTCTCCCAGTAGCGAAGTTCATGCGGGGCTCTTTCAACCACATTCTCTAGCCAGTGCCAGCGCCAGTAGTCGAACACGCCGACGTGCCACGTCTCGCTAGGGCGAGGATTCTCACGTCGCAGGGATCGAAGGAACTCGCGACTGCGCCAATAGTCAGATGGGGAAACATATTGCTTCATGTGTTCGTTCACGAGTCTCCTGCGCTATTTGGGTTGAAAAAGCATACCCGCCGATCAGGCACCTCTGCAACGTGTGGGATGGGGACAGGCTGCTTTTCCAAACACCGATCGAGAAAAGCAGCCTGTCCCCTTGTGCAACGTGTGTGGAGGGAAATAGTATTTGGATGGTGGTAGCGAAAGGAGAACTCTCGATGCGCATCGCACTCATCCAACAACATGCAACAGCCGACAAGAAGGAAAACCTGGCGCGCGGTATGGCCGCGGTTCGCACCGCAGCGGGACAAGGCGCCGAACTGATCTCTTTTGCCGAACTCGCATTCGAGCCGTTCTATCCGCAGCGACCTTCGAATGGGAATCATCGGGACTTGGCTGAACCCATTCCTGGACCCACCACAGATGCGTTCTGCACTCTGGCCAAGGAATGGGGTGTCGTCATTGTTCCCAATCTGTATGAACGCGCTGGCGATGAGACCTACGACACGAGTCCGGTTATTGATGCCGATGGCCGCATCCTCGGCTTGAGTCGCATGAATCACATTCCCGACTACGAGAGCTTCCACGAGAAGACGTATTACACGCCAGGCGACTCCGGCGCGCCTGTCTTCTCCACTGCCGTCGGGCGTATCGGCATCGCCATCTGTTACGATCGCCATTATCCCGAAACCATGCGAGCCCTCGCCCTGGCCGGAGCAGATCTGGTTCTGGTGCCCCAAGCTGGAGCCGTGAACGAATGGCCAGAAGGCTTGTTTGAGGCCGAGATGCGCGTGGCTGCATTCCAAAACGGCTATTTCGTGGCGTTGTGCAATCGCGTCGGGCAGGAGGAGCTGCTTGAGTTTGCGGGCGAATCGTTCGTCTGCGATCCACGAGGCAACGTGCTGGCACGCGCGGCCAAGTCAGAAGACGACATCCTCATTTGCGACATCGCCCTCGATCAAGTGGACTCGTCGCATGCGCGAACGCTGTTCCTTCCAGACCGTCGTCCCGAGATGTATGCCTCCTGGTTGCAGGCGCAGCCGACGTGGGGGAGGGAAGATTCGCCGCCGCCGTCTGCTCAAGTGAGCTTGCGCGAGATTACTGAGGAGACGTCTCGCGAAATCATCACACTCAGCCGACAAATGATTCCTGGACAGGAGAAGATGGTTGCTGCCAATGCCGTGTCTATTGCTCAAGCTCACTTCAATGACAAGGCGTGGTTTCGCGGCATCTACGCGAATGACACACCTGTAGGGTTTGTCATGCTCTATGATGATCCCGACAAGCCCGATTTCTATCTGTGGCGATTCATGATTTCCGGACCCCATCAAGGGAAAGGATTCGGGCGCCAGGCGATGCTTCAACTGATTGAGCATGTGCGCGGACGACCCAATGCAACGGAACTTAGGGCCAGCTATGTGCCTGTCCCGGGAGGACCGTGGCCGTTCTACCAGTCGCTTGGCTTTGAGCCTACCGGAGAAGTCGAGGGTGGCGAGGTCGTCATTCGGTTGGCCTTGTAGCCAGCAGCAAGCGAGCAGGCTCAGCGATTGGTGACTGGTCCTGCTCACTAGCGAACCAAACGGACGCCTCTGTGTACATCCTCCGATTCCTTCTAGGAGGCGATACGTATGCAACGCCGAATTCTTGGCTCCATCCTGCCTGTCTTGGTTCTTCTGGTTGCAGTTCTTTCTGCCAGCACCTTTGCTGATGGAGTGATCCTCCCTGATCACCCGGAGCATGGGTGGCTGTCAGTGGTGTATCACGATGTAGAGGTCACGATCCGCGACGGCGTCGTCACCACACACATTGATCAGAACTTCCGCAATGGCACGGGCCGCGATCTTGAAGGGCAGTACGTCTTTCCGCTTCCACCTGGAGCCGTGGTCTCCAGCTTCACAATGTGGGTAGACGGCGAAGCGCTCGAGGCAAGAATCCTTGATGCCGATGAAGCGCGGGCGATCTACGAGGATTTCGTTCGTCGTGCCATCGATCCAGCGCTGCTTGAGTACGTCGGACGTGATGCCCTTTCGGCACGCATCTTCCCCATTCCAGCGGGTGGAGAACGTCGAATCGAGATCACGTACACGGAGCTGCTATCAGCCGAAGCGGGCACCTATCGATATCGCTATCCCCTCGATACCGAGAGATTCTCTGCGCTGCCCTTGGAGCGCGTGTCGATCTCTGTTGATCTTGAAACATCCACGCCCTTGAAGGCCGTCTACTCTCCGTCGCACGAGCTTGAACTGGTCCGATCGAGCGGGACGAAGGCAGTCGCCACTTATGAGGACGCCAACGTGCGTCCGTCTCAGGACTTCTTCCTCTACTACTCGGTATCCCCCGATGACATGGGGATGACACTCTTGACCTATCATGCTCCGAATGAGGATGGATTCTTCCTGCTCATTGTCACGCCGCCTGACCAAGCAGCGACTGACACGGTCATTGCCAAAGACCTTGTGTTTGTTCTGGACACGTCAGGCAGCATGAGCGGCGAAAAGATTGAGCAGGCCAAAGAAGCTCTTCGTTTCATCCTGGACAATCTGAATGCCGACGATCACTTCGCTATCGTCGCGTTCGCCGACTACAGCCAAGCGCTTCAAACACAGCTGGTTCCCGTGTCGGCAGCGAATACAGCGCAAGCCAAGAGCTGGATCAATCGCCTTGACGCCTCAGGAGGCACCAACATTGACGAGGCACTCCCTCTGGGCCTCTCGTTGTTCGAGGAGAACGAGAGACCGCGGTTTCTTGTCTTTCTGACCGATGGTGAGCCGACAGTGGGCGAAGAGGATCCCGTCAAGATTGCGGCGCATGCGGCCGCAGCCAATGTGACAGGCGCTCGCGTATTCACATTCGGCGTGGGCTACAACGTCAACACGGTGCTTCTTGACCAGCTGGCTCAGGAGAACCGTGGCACGACAACCTACGTGCTGCCTGGCGAGAACTTGGAGGTTAGCGTTTCGAGTTTCTATCGCAAGATCGCCTCGCCTGTGCTGGCTGACATCGAGCTTTCCATCGACGGCGTTGACGTCTATGACATCCATCCTGTGTCGTTCCCCGACATCTTCCGAGGAACGCAACTCATGGTTCTCGGGCGATATCGAGGTGACGGGACTGCGCAGATTGCCGTTTCAGGAACGGCCAGTGGTCATGAGACCGTCTACACATCTATAGCCACATTCCCCTCATCCGCTCTTGAAGATGCGAGTCTTCCTAGGCTTTGGGCAGGTCGCAAGATCTCGTATCTGCTCAATCAGATTCGTCTGTATGGCGAGAGCGACGAACTCGTCGACAGCGTCATCTCACTGAGCCGACGCTATGGCATCATCACGCCCTATACCTCGTTCCTCGTTGATGCCGTGTCGGATGAAGAGGCGGCTGACGCTGTTCGGATGACTACGGCTGCGCCGGCAACGGGGATGAATGCGGTTGCTGGATCCTCCTCGCTGCAGGCGTTGTCCGAAGCGGAGACGGTCCAATCGGGAGTCGAAGGCGTTCGTATCGTTGAAGATCGGACCTATTTCTTCCGTGACGGCACGTGGGTCGATAGCGAGTACATAGATCAGGACACCATAGACATCGTGGTCTTCAGCAGTGCGTACTTCGATCTGACGAGTCTCGTTGAGTGGATCGGTCCGCACTTGGCCATTGGCGAGTCCGTCATTCTGCGGATCGGCGATGTGTTCGTACAGATTGGCGAAGAAGGAGTGAGCAAACTGACCGACAATCTCGTCGACACGCTTTCACCGTAGTCAAGCCCCCGCAGCGTTGATCCCCGCAGCGCTGCGGGCTCTTCCCATGAGTCTTGTACAAGGTCGTGTCGCGTATCTGGAATGCCTGCACGGCTCAGCCACACCCTGCCGCCGATTGCTTCTCTGAGAGAATCTCTCTACGCTGGGATTCGATCGCACGGAGGATGCCGTTATGAAAGACAAGTACGCATTCAGAGCACACATTGACGCGTCGTTTCCCCTGGCACTGGCTCGCGTGAAGGATGCACTCAAGACAGAAGGATTTGGAGTCCTCACCGAGGTTGACGTGAAACAGACGTTTGCCGAGAAGCTTGGAGTGGAGTTCCGCTCCTACGCGATCCTCGGAGCCTGCAACCCACCGTTGTCCCACAGCGCGTTGTCGCAGGAATTGGACGCTGGACTCGTGCTGCCATGCAATGTGGTGGTCTATGAGGAAGGGGACGGCACGGAAGTCGTGATTGCTGATCCCCAGACTCTTGTTCGAACACTGGGCAAGCAGAATCTGGAAGGCGTTGCTCTGGAGGCGCGCAGGAAGCTTGGGCGGGTCGCTGAGGCGCTTCGGCAGTAGCGGGAGGGATCTCTTGTTCGCAGTGCGCCCCTTGTGGGCATAGGCCGAAGGTCCTCTCAATGACTAAGGGAGATCGCTGTGCATAAGGGTTATACTCGCGCCGACCCGGTTGAACTCCCTCGCAGAGCACGGAGGCATCAGTTGGAAGCAAGTTCATCTCTGTCTTTGAGGCCGCATCGTTCCTTGGGGCCGTCGACTCTCTTGAGAAGGCCGATTCCTGACACGTTCCCTGCCAGAGGTGATCTATCTACGCTGCTGTGTCTTGAAATGCATCGTTTCGATCAACTTCTCGCAAGCTCAGCACTGGTCATCCTCTCATGAAGAATAGCCATCGCGTGGTGGTAACCGGAATCGGCGTAGTCACTCCTGTTGGCATTGGCAAGGACGACTTCTGGGAAAGCCTGCTGGCCGGGAAGAACGGTATCTCCCGGATTTCGCTATTCGATCCATCGGAGTATCGCACACACATGGCAGGAGAGATCCGAGACTTCGCTGTGCAGGAGTGGATGGACAGCAGGCTTGCGAAGCGAATGGATCGGTTCGCTCAATTCGGCTTTGTCGCTGCCGATCTTGCTATGAAGGACTCAGGCTTGGACACAGATTCCTTCGATGCGTGCCGAGCAGGCGTTATCATTGGATCCGGCATTGGTGGAATGCAGACGATCGAAGCTGCCCATGCGGCGCTTCTGGAGAGAGGGCCAAGAGCTGTCGGTCCCCTCGTCGTATCCAAGACGCTGATCAACGCCGCAGCCTGCGCCGTCTCAATCACCCATGGCCTCAAAGGGCCGCTGTCTGCTCCATCTGTTGCCTGTTCAACAGGGGCCAATGCCATTGGCGATGCTTACCGAATCCTAGAGAGAGGAGACGCCGACATCATGTTGGCCGGAGGGGCTGAGGCTAGCATCAGTCCGTTGCCCTTCGCCAGTTTTTGCGCAACGCGTGCGATGTCGACGCGCAATGATGATGTCACGAGGGCAAGTCGCCCATTTGACAAAGACCGCGATGGCTTTGTCATGGGCGAGGGGGCGGGTGTCGTTGTTCTAGAACAGCTGAATCATGCCTTCAAGCGGAAGGCACCCATCTATGCCGAAGTTGTTGGTTACGGGAACACTGCCGATGCCTATCATCTCACAGCACCTGAGCCTGATGGCGATGGGATGGTGCGCGTGATGGAACAGGCACTCCGCGACGCGGGCATGACAGCCACGGACATCGGATACGTCAATGCCCACGGCACCTCGACAATTCTCAATGACAGAACCGAGAGCGCGGCGATTCTCAAGGTGTTCGGCGATCACGCGCGAGAACTGAAAGTGAGCTCCATCAAATCCATGATTGGCCATCTGCTGGCAGCCGCAGGGGCTGTAGAATTCGCAGCCACTGCCCTGAGTATGTCGACAGGCCTCATTCCTCCGACCATGAATCATGAGCAGCCTGAGCCTGGTTGCCTGCTTGACTTCGTCATCCACGGGGCAGAGTCGATCGACCTTGACGCCGCGATGAGCCAGTCCTTCGGTTTTGGAGGCGGGAATGCCTGCCTCGTCGTCAAGAAATACGAACCAAGCCAGGAAACGAGGAGAACGTGATGAACATCCCCAAGCTTCAAATCGGAAATCTCATAGCAGACGTGCCGATCGTCCAGGGAGGGATGGGCGTACGGGTGTCATTGGCATCCCTGGCGTCAGCCGTGGCTGAAGCAGGCGGAATTGGAACCATCTCAAGCATTGGCTTGGGAGATTTCGAAGCAGCTACGCAAGCGTATGAGCGCATCTCAAGAGAGGCTTTGGCAGAAGAAATCCGCAAAGCCCGATCGATGACCAACGGAATCATTGCCGTCAACTTCATGGGTGTGTTGAGTAATGTCGAGGATCTTCTTCAAACAGCCGTTCGAGAAGGCGTCCAGATGATCGTCTTCGGAGCGGGCCTGCCGATGAGGCTGCCCAAGATCGTCGAGGATCCATCCGTCAACCTGGTGCCCATTGTCAGTTCTGCACGAGGTGCCGAGCTGATCCTTCGCGGCTGGGAGAAGCGATTTGAGCGAACGGCGGGTGCCATGATCCTTGAGGGTCCTCTAGCCGGTGGACATCTTGGCTTCACACCCGAACAGTTGGAGCATCTAGAAGATTTCTCTCATGACACACTCGTGCCTGAACTCGTCGAAGCACTCAAGCCGTTTGAGGATCGTTTTGGGCACGCTATTCCGGTCATCGCAGCTGGCGGCATCTTCGATGGCAAGGACATTGCTCACATGCTGTCTTTGGGAGCTGCCGGCGTCCAGATGGCCACACGATTTGTCTGCACGAACGAGTGTGATGCTGCTCAAGCATTCAAGCAGACCTATCTGGATGCCTCCGAAGAAGACATCGTCATCGTCAAGAGCCCCGTCGGATTGCCGGGACGCGCTATTCGTAACAAGTTCCTGAAAGATCTAGAGAGCATCGACAAGCTCAATATCAACTGCCTCTATCGCTGTTTGACCGTCTGTAAAGTGGCAGACGCCAAGTTCTGTATCGCGCAAGCGCTCTTGAATGCCTATCAAGGAGACATCGACCACGGACTCGTCTTCTGTGGCCAGAACGCTCATCGAATCGACAAGATCGTGTCCGTAAAGGAACTGATGGCCGAACTCGTCAGAGAGCTTCAAGAAGCTCTTGACGAAGCACAGTAGTTGTCGATGTGAGATTGAATCCTCCCCACCATGAAGGTCATGAAGAGATCGAAGCGGACCCGGTCTCCACTTGCAGAGCCAGGTTGAGGGTCGCTTCACGAGCTGCGTGCTTTCATTGTGGAGAGTTGTCGTGCCAACAATCTGAAGCCCCACAGAAGCGAAGGGAAATGACATTCTTGGGACATCCATCAGCGCAGCGTGCGCACAGAATGCATTCTGTTGCCGTCATCGCTTCATGCTTGACCATCGCCTGAACATCTAGACTCATGGGACACGTACGCGTGCAGGCACCACAGGAGATGCAGTCACTGGCATGGACTTGCAGGCGGAGGCCGGGCAGGCGCAGACGATCGCGCAAGGCACGACCAAGAATCATGAATGGAGCCATCCAGCAGGCCGTGTGACAGAAGCCGCGCCTTCCAACCAGCAGAGTTAACGAAGCGATCAGCGTCACGACAATGGCAAACACGAAGAGGGCATTCCACGAACTGACGGAGATGCCGTGCCACGTCTGGTAGGTGAATTCCGCGCGCGTCAATCCACCGGCACGGACCGCTAGTGCCGCTATGAGGGCGAGCCAGGGAACCCAGATGGCGTACTTGATCCAGCTGACCCAGCGGCGCGTGACACGTCGATCGCGGATGCGGCACATGCCTTCTCCGATGGCTCCTCCCGGGCAGATCCATCCGCAAAATGCACGCCCGAAGAACAAGGAGCCAAAGAACAGCAATCCGAACACGATGAAGCTGCCCGTCACGATGCCTTCGCTCGCTCCCATCAGGATCACGGCAGGTGACAGGTAGTAGAAGGTCACCGGGAAGAGGATGGCTGAGATCGTCAGCACTGCTTGTCGTGTTCTCTGTCGTGACATCATGACATCACTCCTTGAGGTAATCGCGGGAGTCCAGGGAGTGCGCCTCTTCAGCGCAACCGCTGTTCAAGCCATGCACTGATGTCAGCGAGCACGTCTTGATGCTCGGGCTCGTTGTGGATTTCGTGATACAGCCCGGCGTAGATCTTGAGCGTCTTGTCCTCCGAGCTTATCCAGTCATGCAGGAGATTCGCTCCATCCGGATCGATGACTGTGTCTGCACTGCCTTGCACGATGAGAGCCGGGAGCGTGATGGCCGCCGCTTCGGCAGCAACGCGCCGCATGGCCTTCAGTAACTCACAAGCCAGCCGTGCCGTTGTCTTGCCGTTGTAGACGAGCGGATCATCGATATAGGCCTTCACTTGTGCAGGATCGCGGCTAATGCCGCTGGCGTCGACAGCTGACAACCCCAATTTCGGCGCAATCCGCGAGAGCACCTTGGCTAGAAAAACAGTGGTTGATGAGACATTGGCCGGCACCTTCACGCAGGGTCCGGAGAAGATGACCCCTGCCAGATCTATGGAATGATCGATCAAGAAGACGGCGGCAATGAGGGCTCCCACGCTGTGTCCGTAGAGGAACATGGGGATATCAGGCTGCTGCATGCGAATGTGATCGACAAACGAGCCTAGAGCATGGGTGAAGTCCGAGAATCGCTCCGCGTAGACCCGCGTTCCCGCCGACTTGCCATGCCCGATGTGATCGAGTCCGTGAACAGCGATGTTCTGCGCCACCATGTGCGCAATCAAGTTCGAGTACCTGCCGGAATGTTCGGCCAACCCATGCACGAGAACGATGGCTGCCTTCGGTGTTCCATTAGGAAGCCAGGATTGATGATAGATGCGAGCGTCGCCAACGCTCGTCAAGAAACCGTCTTGATGCCTCATTCGACCTCCGATTCTCTGCTCTCCTGGGTCACACACCAACCCTTTGCACGTTCGACGGCGCGCTGCCACTCTCCAAGCAGTCCCTCTCGAGCCGAGCGCGACATCGCAGGTTCAAACCGCCGATCCTCTTGCCACAGCTCGCTGACGGCCTCGACGCCTTCCCACAAGCCGACGGCAATCCCCGCGGCAAAGGCGGCTCCTTGCGCCGTGGTCTCTCCATGTCGTGGCCGGATGACGGGTATGCCCAAGATATCGCTTTGGAACTGGCAAAGGAAGTCGTTCTGCGCAGCGCCACCGCCAACACGCAGCTCAGGCATCCGCGTGCCGGTGTCATCCTCCATCGCCCGCACTACGTCGTGGGTCTGGTAGGCGATCGCCTCGAGCGCAGCGCGAACCAAATGCTCTCGCCGGGTTCCGCGAGTGATCCCGATGATGAGCCCGCGTGCATCTGGATCCCAATGAGGGGACCCCAACCCCGTCAGTGCTGGAACGAAGACCACGCCATCTGTGCAATCGACGGCATGTGACATAGCCTGTGAGTCGGCAGATTCTGCCAGCAATCCCATCGCGTCGCGCAACCACTGAATCGCTGCGCCTGCAACAAAGACAGATCCTTCCAGCGCATAGACGGCGGGCGCATCTGGGGACGTTCGTGCAATCGTCGACAACAAGCCGGAACGGCTGTGTGCACGAATCCCGCCCGTGTTCATCAGCAGGAATGCGCCAGTTCCCCACGTCACCTGAGCTTGTCCTGAATGGATGATGCCCTGACCAAGCAACGATCCCTGCTGATCTCCCAGAACTCCGGCAATTGGAACGCCAGCGCCAATCAATCCAGACTTGATCCGCCCGAAGACTGACAGACTCGGGCATACACATGGAAGCGTCATCTTGGGTACGTCAAACAAGGCGAGCAACTCGTCATCCCACACTCGCTCATTGATGTTGTACAGCAGGGTGCGAGAGGCGTTCGTGTCGTCAGTCTTGTGCTCTCCTGTTAACTGCCACAAGAGCCATGAATCGACAGTACCGAAGAGCACGTTCCCATCCGCGGCCCGTGCCTTCAGATCTGGAACGTTCTGCAGCAGCCACTCGATCTTGGTTGCAGAGAAATAGGGGTCAAGAGATAATCCTGTCTTCTCATAGAGTCTGTTAGCCTGTTTCTGTTGTCGAAGCTCGTTGCATCGCTTGGCCGTGCGTCGGTCTTGCCAGACGATGGCAGGATGAAGTGGCCGGCCTGTCTCTTTATCCCAAACGACGATCGTTTCTCGCTGATTGGTCAGTCCGATGCCAATCAAAGCCTCCGCCTGGCGACCATGGCCCAGAACCTCGTTCAAGGTCGTAAGGGTGGCTGCCAGGAGAATCTCTGGATCCTGCTCGACCCACCCAGGCTTCGGTGTTGCCAGGGGGAGCTCGCGATACGCAGATGCAATCGGATTCGCCTGCGCATCAAACAGCACGAAACGCACGCCGGTTGTTCCAATGTCGATCGCTCCGATTCGCGCTTGGTCGCCTTGTCGTCCCACTGTGTTTCCTCCCGATCATCAAATCCAGCATCCAGAGCAACGCTCAGTCTAGCATGACCATGCCGTACGATGCGATACACTCGCATCAATCCTCCGCAACAGAGCAGATGAGATTACCCGTGACATCTTGCGATAGCTGGAGCAACGCTGCCTTGTTCCATATCTGCAGGCCGTGTATGGTGACAGTACAATCACCGGACCAACATCTTGAGAATTCGAGCTGATGTAGCCAAAGGATGGATCATGCACGACGTACGAGCGTTCAACTTGAAATGTGAGAGCTGCGGAAAAGAGATCGAAGAATTGCCTTTCCTTCCGCTGACCTCAAGTCGCCCCGTCTACTGCCGGGACTGCAATGTGAAGCGGCCCGCAGCCAAGAAGAAGGGCAATCAAAGCCGACCAAAGAAGCGTCGCCGCTAGGGCCACCGCCCTCATGCTCGGCGTTATGATGAGATGAACCTAGCCGGGCATTCTCTATGTTCTTTCTCTGGTCTCCAGCCACGAACAGGAGTTCACTGTGAGCCAAGCACGCAACCATTGCGACGCAGAATCGAAGAACCGTGCGATGTGGGATGAAGTTGCACCGGTACATCTGAGGGCGTACGGCGAAGTCGCGAAGCTGCGTGAAGGCAGAGAATTCCTGGACGACATTGAGCTTCGTGAGGTTGGCGATGTGAAGGGCAAGTCGCTGCTCCATCTCCAGTGTCACATCGGCACCGACACGCTGGCATGGGCGAGACGAGGCGCAACGGCTACAGGCGTCGATTTCTCGGGAGAATCCATCGCCTGCGCCCGGCAGCTGGCCAAAGAACTCGACCTTTCCGCTACGTTCATCCACGCCAATATCTACGACGTGCGTAGCGTCCATGACGAACGCTACGACATCGTCTACACCTCCAAGGGCGTGCTCTGCTGGCTCCGAGATCTGCCGGAATGGGGACGCATCATCGCCCACTACCTCAACCCTGGAGGCTTCTTCTACCTCATGGAGTCTCACCCCGTCATCATGGCCTTGGAAGAGGAGCAAACGGGCAACTTGGCGTTCAGGTATCCCTACTTCCACAAAGACGAGCCTACGCGGTGGCCGGCAGGGGACCACGATTACGCGGATGGAACCTACATCCGGCAAAACGAGTCCGCTGAGTGGGAATGGTCGGTCAGCGATATCGTCAATGCTCTGATCGATGCTGGCCTGCAACTGGAGTTCGTCAACGAGTATGAGAAGTTGTTCTTTCAGATGTTCCCCAGCATGACAATCGACGACGGAGGCTGGTATCGCTTGCCGCAGTACTCGAGCAAGCTACCTCTGCTCTTAACACTACGAGCGAGGAAGCCAGCCTAAGCACGTGTCCTGCGGTAGGCAACAGGCAATGCGCACAACCACAACTCAACCCTCTCTCTGCCACACTCTCTCCACATTCTCTGCGTAGCATTGAAACCGTGAGCGATAGAAACCCGTGATTCGCTCTGTGTTCGAGGATGAGGGAGGACTGTTGAGAACGAGATTTGTGGGATGGACACTGACTGCGGTTCTTGGGGTGTTATTCTCGCTGGGTGCAAGTGCATGCAACTTCTACTTCAACTATGACTCAATCAGCGCACCGATTGGAACAGTTGGCGAAATAGGGATTCAAGTGCAGAAGACTCACAACAACTGTACGCTGCCCTCGATGGAGGAGTACGCGATTGAAGGCACGGGCATTCAGATTCTTGGGGAGACAGCCTGGGAAGACAAGGGCGGGGGAGTCTATGAGAAGTGGGTTCAGATCTCTTTGTCATCCGTCGGAAGTGGCTCGCTGAAGATCTCGAAGACCTGCACCAAGGAAGGCTATGAAGAGAAGGTGCTCCCCATTGCTACGCAACCGACTGATGGAGCAGACACAGCGTGGGTACAGGCATGGAGTGGAACCTATCCGTTTGACGTAACGGGAGACATCTCAAGCGTCACCGGCTCCGCGAGCCTACGAGATGGGATCCTGACTGTTGATACGATTTCAGTGCCCGTTGGATCGAGCGTTTCGCTGCCAGAGATCCTCCCCAACACAGTACGATTGTTCACGCTGCGATCAGATAACGCCGTTTCCGCGCTTCTCATCGTGGGCGATGGCGTCTTCATTCGATTTGACCATCTCTCGTCCTAGGTCTGTGATGGGACGACGTGCCGCAGTTCTAGCATTGACGGTAGTTGTGGTTATGGCAGCGGCTCTTCTGAGTCTCGGCCAAGGTTTTGGAGAGCCTGCCAGCTCGTTTGGCACATCTGAGTCCGAACGGACATTCACGGCGCCTGCAGATGACGCCAATCAGTTAGCAGAAGCCTACTTCGTGCATGACCAATTGCTGAAGCTTCTGCTTGTTCTCGGTTTCAGCCTGGCTGGGTTGGGCATCATCTGGACCCGCCGCTTTGCCCTGCGCCGATGGCTGCTGCTGGCTTCAGTCATCGTGCTTGGATTCGTTGTCGGCGGGCTGCTGTGTCCGATTTCCGCAGTCCAGAATGTGATCCTCAAGGCATCGACTGGCTATTTGCTCCTCTTCCTGGTGCCCACGGTGTCTGCGCTGCTCGTCGGGCGGCTATTCTGCGGCTATGTATGCCCATTCGGTGCACTGCAAGAGCTGTTGCATGTGAAGCGATGGCGCAGATCCATTCCCGAGCACTGGATGAGAATGCTTCGTTGGCTCACCTTCCTGTTGCTGAGCACTCTCATCTTGCGAATCTTGTCAACGGGTGTACTCACCTGGAATGGACTCACGCCATTTAAGGCCTTCTTCACGCTCGGCGGTACGCCACTAACGCTTGGCATCAGCGGCCTGTTCGTGCTGGCCTCGATCGTTCTCTTCCGTCCATTCTGCCGTCTGTTCTGCCCTCTGGGAGCCTGGCTGTCTCTTGTTACCCGGTTGAGCCCCTTTCGCATTCGCGAAGCATCGAGCTGCGTTTCCTGTGGCCAGTGCGACAAGGCCTGCGCCTCAGACGCGATCACGAAAGGCGTGGTTCGAACAGCAGACTGTCTTCTGTGCGGTGAATGCATCCGCGTGTGCCCACCCGATGCGCTCAGCATCTGTGGCAAGCGGCAAGACGATCTCGATTCGTCTTCTGAGCAATCAGGCACGAACTAGACGGCTGCGTCCATGCGGACGCACGAGGGATCATCGCGGCAGGAATCACGCCCTAGTCTGCCCGCGAGGGAGCCCTTGTGTCTTCAGATAGCAGAAGGCGCAGATCGAGATGTACAGCTTGCTCAGCCTGCTGGCGTGTCTCATAGCGGATGAAGGCAATCCCCAGGATGCCCCATTTTTCGTGATCGACGAGCCGCAGCTCCAACACATCGCCTAATAGCCGCCTGAGTGCAGCCGGATCGACAGTCCATCCTTCAGGAAATCTCGTTCCAAGTGGTGGATGCAGAATGATGAACGCCGTGGTCGAAGTATCGCATGATCCAGAGAGAAGATTCGGAGCGACGCCATCGAAGTACTGCTCGTAGACATTGAACCCATAGGCGAACGTGGCCAGATCGGTGGTTCCCCATCCAGCAAAGCGATAGGGATTGACCTCAATCGGTACGAGACGTCCTGACCCCACGTCCCGGCG
>SPBW01000128.1 GCA_004525685.1 Candidatus Atribacteria bacterium | reverse complement strand
TACCCCTTTCGGGTTCACCTTAGGTTCCGCCTAACCCTGGGCGGACGAACCTTCCCCAGGAAACCTTAGGCAATCGGTGACGATGATTCTCACATCGTTCGCGCTACTCATGCCGGCATTCTCTCTTCTGTCTCGTCCACCAGACCTTTCAGTTCAGCTTCAACCGTTAACAGAATGCTCCTCTACCGCTCCCACTTAAAAGTGGAAACCCGCATCTTCGGTACCAAGCTTAGCCCCGTTAAATTTTCGGCGCATCGTCGTTAGACTGGTGAGCTGTTACGCACTCTTTAAAGGGTGGCTGCTTCTAAGCCAACCTTCCAGCTGTTTCGACAACAACACTTCCTTTCCCACTTAGCTTGGATTTGGGGACCTTAGACGGCGGTCAGGGTTGTTTCCCTCTCGACTATGGATGTTATAACCCACAGTCTGACTCCCACGAAACAATCTACCGGTATTCGGAGTTTGACTAGGGTCGGGAGTTGCCCCCCTTCCCCGACCAGTGCTCTACCCCCGGATAGATCTTTTACGTGAGGCTAGCCCAAAAACTATTTCGAGGAGTGCCAGATATCACCAGGTTCGATTGGTTTTTCGCCCCTAACCACAGGTCATCCCCTAGCTTTTCAACGCTAGTGGGTTCGGTCCTTCATGTACGATCAAGTACACTTCAACCTGCCCATGGCTAGTTCACCTGGTTTCGGGTCTACGACATGTGACTTACGCCCTATTCAGACTCGCTTTCGCTTCGGCTACACCTTCATCGGCTTAACCTAACGCCACATACCGTAACTCGCCGGCTCATACTACAATAGGCATGCAGTCACACCACAGCGTTCTCCGAAGAGAACAACGGATGCTCCTACTGTCTGTAGGCAAATGGTTTCAAGTTCTATTTCACTCCCCTCCCGGGGTGCTTTTCACCTTTCCCTCGCGGTACTAGTTCACTATCGGTCAGTTGGTAATGTTTAGCCTTGGAAGGTGGTCCTCCCAGATTCACGCCGAATTTCACGTGTTCGACGCTACTCAAGCAAGTTCCCAGGGTAGTTCAACCTTTCGTCTACGGGACTATCACCGCCTGCGGTCGC
Source organism: Candidatus Atribacteria bacterium (assembly GCA_004525685.1). Lineage (GTDB taxonomy): Bacteria > Bipolaricaulota > Bipolaricaulia > UBA7950 > UBA9294 > SPBW01. The sequence continues at coordinate 5,001 of SPBW01000128.1, read as the reverse complement.
TCTTTCCAGAGACGTTCGACTAGATATCGCTTTTAACCCTGCCTGTCCCTGCATGGACAAGATGTAACTGCTTACAACCCCGAACGAGCAACGAATGCAGTCTTACACACGTTCGGTTTAGGCTCTTCCCCTTTCGCTCGCCACTACTTAGGGAATCTCTATTGATTTCTTTTCCTCCGGCTACTGAGATGTTTCACTTCGCCGGGTTCGCTGAACGCACCTACTCATTTCAGTGCGAACTCCTAGGACTTCATCCTAGGGGGCACTCCCATTCAGATATCTCCGGATCAAAGCCTGCTTAGCGGCTCCCCGAAGCTTATCGCAGCTAACCACGTCCTTCATCGCTTCCAACTGCCAAGGTGTCCGCCATTTGCCCTTACTACGCTTACAACGGCACACACTCTATTCACTTGTCAAGGAGCAGCGCAGCAACCTCGCTGCGCAGAGTTTGATACTAACATCGTCCCCGAAGCCTGTCAAGGCATCGATCAGAGACAACGGGGGAAACTTTACCCGAGCGCAGATGGGCTGTCAAGGAATCTGCCAGGATTCGCCGATCATACACGCCCCATCTTCGGGAAGCGCCCTTCTTATGTCTCTTTTCGCGATTGGGACGCTTGGCCGAGATTAGGAGGCGCAGGCAGATCCACAGCGGCTCTCCGCAGCCACCTCGCAGATGCCGCAAGTGCATCCGACTGGATGGGGAGATCCAAGACATGAGGATGAATGTGGCTGTTGGCGTCTCTAGTCAATCTCACTCCCGGCTACGTTCACGATCAAGTGAGGCTGGCAGAGCTGTGCAAGACAATCCAGCTCCGAGAAAGAGAGAGTTTCACCTCGTGCCGTGCCGTCGACTTGCGCGGACGCGAGTACATCATGAATTCGGTCTACAGGCAAGATGTCCTGCAGTGCACGGCGTACCATCTTGCGACGATTCCCATAGAGCGTCCGTACCACAGTAAAGAAAGCCCGTTCTTCGGTAGCGAATCGTGGCGCAGCCAAGAAAGAAAGCTCCCAGTACTCCGACTCAACCTCGGGAACAGGAAAGAATGACGTCTTCCCAATACGCCGTAGCGCCGCGACGTCTGCATAGGAGTGCACGAAAACACCGAGTGCCGATCCATGCTTCCCGGGACTATGAGCAATCTTCTCTGCCACCTCACGCTGTGTAATGAGGCATGCATCCGTGATGACACGGCGATGCCTGATCAGATGCTTGAGAATGGGCGCCGTGATCCGATAGGGCAGGCTGCCAAACACTAGGACTGAACGCCCTTCGAATTCCTTCTGGAAGTCGAACTGAAGGATGTCACAAGTACGCACCTCAAGATTGGCGTGGTTGCCCAGCCTCGTTTCAAGGCTTTTGGCGAGTCTCCTGTCGATCTCAACGGCTAGTACCGACGGAGCCACCTCAACCAACGCCTGCGTTAGCGCACCCAACCCTGGCCCAATCTCGACGATCACATCGGGGTTCTTCGAACTCACATGCTCACGAATCATGGAAACGACATGCCCGTCAACAAGGAAGTTCTGGCCGAGGCGCTTCGCAGGACTCACGCCGATCTTTTTCAGCAGGGATCGGACAACGCTCTGATCCGTCAGGAGATCAGGAGCCAAAGCGCTCCACAATCCATTCTGAGAGGGCTTGCGTCACGCGGGCATCAACCGGCTCATCGATGTGACGATAGGTCAGATTCGGCTCCTCAGGATGATGTCTCAGCAGATGATTGAGATCCGGCAGCACATGCACTGTCACGTCCTGATTCCCTGCGGCCTCAAGCAGCTCTTCTAGCAGGGCGGCTTCCGTGGCGGGGACTTGTGAATCCTTCTCCCCAGAGATGATGAGGACGGGCTGCTGAAGCTGCGCGATGACTTCTGCTGGCTCGGCAAGATAGTGTTCTCGCAACCACGAGAGTGCCAGTGGCGTTGATTTCAGCTGATTCGCAGCTTCGGGAGTCAGCCAAGGAAGGTCTGCTTGAAGTGAGTCGGCTGTGTAGTCCGCCCATTCTCCCTGGGATCCCTCGACAAAGGCTATGTACTGGTTCTGCTGTGCTAGGGCCGCCTCAAGCGTCTCGCCTTCAATTCCCTGCTTCTTGAGGAGGGATTCCACTTGCCAAAGCGTGATGGCATCGAGCGGTCGTGCTGCACCCGCGAGAAGGACAACACCTGCAATGGTCTCATCCTCGACAGCCAACACAGGAGCCAGGTACGATCCTTCGCTGTGTCCAATGAGAATGATTCGGCTTGCGTCGATCTCTGGCTGCGCGCGTAGCGCTTCGATGGCTGCCCGTGCGTCATCCAGCAGATCAGCCCGCGCAGCGAGCGAAACATCTCCCTCGGATTCGCCCACACCGCGTTTGTCGAAACGCAGAGAGGCAATCCCCGCATCAGACAGAGCGACGGCAAGTTGGCGATAGGCATCAAGCTCCATCACCACAGCGCCGGTCTCAACGTTGATGGCATTGCCATCCCGGTCGATGGGGCCCGAGCCATGGATCAGGAGCGCAGCTGGGTAGGGGCCATCCCCCGAGAGGGGCAACCGAAGCGTGCCCGCTAGCGTGAGATCATTCGATGCAAACGTGAGATCGCGCTCCATCGCGTCGCCGACCTCGTCCACACCGGCTGCGGTCTCGAATCGAATACCGTCAGGGCAGAGGTTCTTGTCGTAGCCCAGGGTCCCCTGTGTCTGATTGCGGAGCCCAATCAAGTGCCCTTCAAACTCGATGAGTGAGATCACCGTATCTCCCAGGTGCAGATCGAACTGCTTGCCTTGGAATTCAGCTTCTCCAGAGTAGAAGGTGACTGTGTTGGGTCCCTCAATGTGCGCAGGCAGCGATAGCAGCGCCTGGGGAATCGCAGCTGTGAACGTGCGATCCAGCGACTCGGTACGAATGGCCATCAAGAGCACGGCGAACTGCCCGATCAGGTTGTTGTCAAGCAAAGCGAGGTTCGAAGTGTCAACGATCTTAGCACTTTGAATAGACATGCCGGCGCGCACATCCATATTGAATCCGCGCAGTCCCATCTGCGCAGAGATGATTTGTGGACCCGAGGGGGTTTCCGCAGCCATCTGGTAATTGATGGGCAAGAAGTTGCGATCGTATTGCGTCTGTTGTGCCAGTCGAATCGTCTGCCCGCCCGCCGTGATGGAGCCTTGCGAGTTAAGCAAGTATCCATCAGCAGGATGAAATTCGATGGTGTAGGCCTCTTCAAGGATGGGCAGGCCGTTTAGCTCTAGGATGAAGTGAGCCGAATCGATCAATTGACTCGGATCCTCGGGCACGACTTGATCCCGTCCAGGGCCGAGCGTGGCCAACAACAACAGTCCGAGCACAGCTCCGAGCAAGAGCAATAACTTCGTATTCATGAGTTCCCCCTCAACAGGCGAATAAGTATACCATGCGTAAAACTCAATTAGAGCATCTCAAGCACAGCCTGGTCTGCTCGCTGTGCCCCAGCCGCTACTTCCAGCGCGTAAGGATCTGCTCCCGCCGGAACAACTTGATAGCGACATAGAGGATCGCGATGTCGGCCACCACGAGCAAGGCTCCTTCAAGGGCGATCAAACTCATGTCCACCAATGTCTTCTGTGTGCTGTAGACAATCAGCGGAACCAGGGCTGGCAGAATGGCTAGGCTAGAGAACTGATAGGCAGCTCGGGCATCAGATGCACGCGAGGACACAATCATAGTTACGCCGACGGAGAACAGTGCAAGAAGTGGGGACAGTCCGAAAATGGAAGCAAGCCACGGCGGTGTCAGCAACTGCAAGGGAACAGCTCCCACGAGAACACGAATCAAGATCAAGAAGACACCGAAGCTCACCCAATTCACAACGAGGGCAGGAATGACGCTGGCCAGTGCCTTGCCAAGGAACAGCTCGGTATCGGAAATCGGAGTCGCTAGCAGCGGTTCGAGCGTCGTCTGTTCCTTCTCACCGACAATCGAGTAGACGGCAATGGCCAGCGGGATGATCGCTGGCAGGAGAAGGAAGTACATCAGTGCCGTATTAAAGAGAATGATCTGTTCAATGGGATTCCCGTTTCTAGCAGACCAGATCATGAAAACAGATGTGCCAACCAAGAAGATCGGCAGCAAGATGACACCAAACAACACCATCTTGTTGCGCATGGATTCGCGCCACTCTTTGAGCAATAGAACCTTAAGACGATCCATGGTTTCCCTCCATCAGGTCAAGGTATAGGTCTTCGAGAGACACCTTCAGTTCGCTGACGAATTGCACATCAGCTCCGAGTTCAACAAGCTTACGAATGAGGACCGGATTCTCTGTATCAGGGTCAGAAAGTGAGACCAACAGCCTGCCGTCAATCCACTCCGTCTTGGTAATGAAAGGCAGATCAAGCGAATTTTCGATTCCTTCTCTTGGGTTGGCCAAATGAATGACTGTCCGCCTGCCATACATTTTCTCCTTCAGGGACTGAGGATTCCCGACTGTGAGCAGGCGAGATTTGAATAAAGCAATGCGGTCACACAGCCGATCGGCTTCATCGAGGTTGTGCGTGCACAGGAAGATGGTTCGCTCTTCGGAGCGCAAGGCCTCGATCAGTTCGCGCACCGTCTTGGCGGCTTCTGGATCCAGCCCAGCTGTCGGCTCATCAAGAAACAGGATCTCCGGCTCATGGAGCAGGGCTCGGGCCAGGGCAAGTTTCTGGCGCATTCCTTTGGAGAAGGTTCCAGCCAGTCCGTTTCGCCTGTCCCATAGCTCGAACATCTTCAGATACTTCTCGACTTGCTTCTCAGGCGCGTCGATGCCATACAGCTTGGCAAAGAACAGCAGATTGTCCCAAGCAGACAGACGCTTGTAGAGCCCGGGAGTCTCCGTCAACACACCAACGCTCTGGCGAATCGCCCGATTCTCCCTCCCAAGCGCTCTTCCACCAACAGATGCTGAGCCGCTGGTTGGCTCAATCAACGCCGAGAGCATTCGAACTGTCGTTGTTTTCCCCGCTCCATTCGGCCCGAGGAACCCAAACACCTCTCC
>SPBW01000284.1 GCA_004525685.1 Candidatus Atribacteria bacterium | reverse complement strand
CTATACTTAACGCTTGAAGAATTCTAGCCCGCCCCCGTAGCTCAGCAGGACAGAGCAACGGTTTCCTAAACCGTAGGCCACAGGTTCGAATCCTGTCGGGGGTAGAGAAAGCGCGGGACCATCTGTGTCCCGCGCTTTCTCCACTCTCTGGCGGAAAGAAACTGTTGAGTTTCACGAAGTGAAACTCGCAAGCAACCGGCGGCCGCGGAACGAGCCGGTTGCCCAGGTTTCCGCGAATCCTGTCGGGGGTATTACAACGCCCTGCTGAATTGCAGTGTGGGCGTTTCTTCTTCCACCTCGTCGCTGTCCATGACCGCATAACCAGACTGCCATCTTTGACGAGCGGTATCAAGCCATGTATGCCTGACTCTGCCGTCAACAACGGAGGTGTGGATTCGCTCACAGAGAAGCTATCCGTGAATCAGCTCCTGGCCTGATGGTGGGTTGCTACTTAGACTTGCCGCCGAGTATTGGTCGGGATTCCCGCTCTACCCGCCGACTGTGAGTGCCGTATACAAAAACACCTGCTAATCCTACGACGCTTGCGGTTGCGATGGTTGCTCCGGCAGTAGGTTGCCCGCAGACAACAAGCACAATCCCCCCGACGACGCAGCACAGTGAGAGCGATCCCCCGACGAGCAGACCGGCCCATGCTCGCTTGCTGTCGCCCCGTATTACAATCTTCTCGATCTCCTGCCTATGCAAGGATTGTCTTTCAACAAGCGCCACGATTCGCTCGGCAGCTCCGGGGAGTATTCTCTCGTAGTCCTCAAGATGGGACGGTAGAGGTAATGGGCCTTGATATGAAGCAGCAGAAATAGTTGTCTGCTTGATGGAAGCGCTGCTGCCTTCTCGTCGAACTAGCTCAGCCGTATCTGGTTTCGTGTGCTTCTTCTGCTTTGCCACTGGCCTAGTGAGTTCTTGCGTATTGGTTCATTTCCTCTCCAAGCTCCGCTCCTACTTGACACCAATCAGCCCAAAGGGCTTTATAGTCAGCTTCCTGTGGCGATTCGGATTGATTGTATGTGCTGAGCGTCCCCGAAAAATCGACAAGCCGCGCGGCTCCCTCGATCAATGAGGGCCTCGCAAAGAGTATGTCTGTATACCGACCTATCAGTCGGGCACTAGCCCTTATGACTTTCTCTGCCACGGTGATGCCTCCTCTCCTCGCAAATCCCAATTCTCAGCCTGTAATCATTATAGCGTGGACCCTGACAAACTGCAGGACACATGCCTTGCTCCATGCTTACGGACTGAAATCCTAGAGTAGCGCGCATCCTCCTAGAGTTCAACTTCTGTCTTGCCATGTGGCGTGAGAACCGAGCGCTGGTGCGCGTCCACGAGCTTTGTAGTGTGTAACTGCATCAGAACAAGCGTCTTCATGAGGCTTGGGAACCGGCCAACGACAAACTGATACTCCTCTGCATGTCGCCTGACAAAGGAATGTTCCTTCACAATCGTGAGGTATCCATTCTCTCTCGCGTTGCCGCAATAGCGGGTAATCTGCATCTTGCTGCGCTCCAGTGGGCGGGGTCAGGCCTTTATATTCGAATCGCGATTGACTTCTGCCACTCGATTGGCGATCACACTGATGGTTGAGAAATGGAGTCCCAAGTGATCGCCAACCTCTTGAAGCTTGTAATGATGAGTGCGAGTAGCCCGATAAATGAGCTCGTCGCGAGTTGCTTTATCGGACATGGTAGAGAATAGATCCTCAAGACTTGGCCTTGCTACATCGTGTTCCCGACGAAGTACGTTCGGATCGAGAGGCATATCGCGGAGTAGCGGGCGCAAGTGCTCGACGAAAGCATCACTTCCCATCAAGCTTCCGGCACGCAAGCCATCCCAGACAGCAAGGCCGTGACCCTGGCCCACAAAGTGGCGATACGCGCGGATTGCACGGGCACGCTTGGCATCAAATTGAGATAGGGTCCAGTCTGTCTCAAGGAATTCAGGAGCTTCACTCTGACCGCACGTCGCCAAGTAATTGCTCCAAGGCCAATCGCTAGCAGAGTGAACCATGCGCGCACGAACAGGGTTTAACACAACGTATCTCGCGAGTTCAAGTAAGTACGACTCCTTCTCGACAAGAATCGCTTTGAAGCGTCCTTGAAACACATGGCCCGATTTCTTGTTCTGACGATTGAATTTCTGTGTATAGATACCGTTGAGCAATTGCATACCACGGGAGAGACTCGGGGATGGCGTTTCAATGAGTAGATGGTAGTGATTGGACATCAAGCAATACCCGTGGCAACTCCAACAATATCTGGTTACCACCTCGGAAAGGATCTCAAGGAAGAGATTCCTGTCATCGTCGTCGCGGAAGATCTCCGCGCGTGCATTGCCCCGACTCGTGACGTGGTGGACAGCGCCTTCGTATTCTATGCGCAAAGGTCTTGCCATAATGGCTCAGTGTAGCAGATTTGGATTCGAATATAAAGGCCTGACCCCGATTCT
>SPBW01000243.1 GCA_004525685.1 Candidatus Atribacteria bacterium | reverse complement strand
TCTAACCCCAAGTGCTCCTGCAGCTGAAACATCATCTAACCATCGCTCATGCCCGCATATCAAAAGGTCAAAGAACAAGACTCGACTCCGAACCCCGCGGCACGAAAGCTGCTGCCGATCTCTCACGCCATCTACAAGAGCGGCGAGTCGTTCCGCGGCCCGGACGCGAAGGAGGGTTGATATTCAATACAGCATCTGACCCCGAGCCCTTCCCGCTGCCTTTGTAGATGAAGTCGGCTTGCCTGTCGCTTCGGTCGATGGCTGAAAAGAGCGTTGGCGAGAGCGTGGCGATCTCGTGTCGTCACCCTGTCTCCTGGCCCCCGATCAGAGAGGCGGAGTCCTCGCTATCACCAATCGGGAGCTTTCGACGGGTCTTTCAGCCACTCGTCGATCTTCTTGTCCCATTCCTCCTGTTTTCCGGCCTCGGTGCCATGCTCCGTTTGGTTGTCGTAATCATCCTGCAGTCCGTCAACTCTGTCCGCTCCGCCGACTGCACTGATTCCGTTGAGCTTGTCCATGGCCTTTTTCCAGGTCTCGTTGATCTTGCGTTCAAGATCCTCATGCGCCTCTTTCGCCGTCTTGCCCTCGCCACGCAGTTTCAGAAGAGCAGCCTGCAGCTTTCGACGATAGACCTCATTGAGGTCGAAGTGCCTCTGCTCGTGGTTCAAGAGAGAGTCTGTCTGCGTCCCGGCCACAACCCAAGAGCCGGTCTGCACCATCACGTTTCGCACAACAAGAGAAGAAGTCTGGATTCTGGCTACGTGTCCGCTGCCGCTCTGAGTTGCGGGCGCCGACCGCCAGCCGAGATCAAGCCCTGAGAAGATCTGAGCACTTTCATCGACACCCGCCGGCCGGTTCTCCTTGACCTGGAAGTCGTCCCACGTCAGGCGCCTGGTCTGCCGCCACTCAACATGAGACAGAAGGACTCCATCCGCGATTACGACGCCCGGCAAGGCCTGAAGGCAGATTCTCGGGTCGGTCACGGTGAGAAACGTGATGTCGAAGAACAGCAGCGAGAACGTGACGGGCTGAAATCCCGAGATCTCAATCGGAATGTACCCCGGGCTCTCGAGTGTGATCGTCAACAAGTCATCAAGCCCGTAAGGGAATGAAGCCTTGAGATCGAAGACGAATGACGTGTGCAGTAGCGCTGGATCGATCTCCTCGCCAGTGCCACAGTCACCAACGATGCCAAGCAGCAGGTGCGTGACATCAACCATGAAAGGAGTCTCGAACTCCAGCCCCTCTTCCGTGGACTCCGCAGGGACATCCTCGTACCCCGCCTCGTCATCCGTCTTCCAATCGCCACTGAGCGACTGTGCTAGCCCCGCCCAGCCGACGGAGGCCAACCCGACGAGAATGACCATCACGGCCATTCGAATAAACCAAGTCTTGTCTACTCGCGCCAACATGCGTCCTCCCTTCTTCAACGGCGGATCCCCGTGCAGCGATCCGCGAAGATCATTCAGCATAGCGCCGACGCAATCTACACGCAATTGAATGGTAGTTACGGGATTACCCTTCTCAGCTGTCGGGGCGGACCTGCCGAGGCGAAGCTTCCGGTCCGAGAGAGGGAGTGTCGACAAGGTCCTCGGGCATTGACTCAGTTCGCCTCGTCCTATCGATATCGCTCGGCGCTGCCCCTGTAGGCAAGCCCGGCTTGTTCGTCGGTTCGGTCGGTGGCTGGAGGTGGAGTCGGTGAGAGCGCTGCGATTGCGGCGTACAGCTCGTCGTCCATCGCGAAGTCGGCAGCCGCCAGTGCCGGCTCGAGCTGCTTGAGGTTGCGTGCGCCGATGATGGGGGCAGTCACCGCAGGATGGTGAGCGACCCAGGCGACGGCGAGCGTCACTGGATGGACACCGCGCTTCTGCGCGAAGCCAGTGAATCGCTCGGCAACCTCGTAGTAGATGTCTTCACGATATCGGGCCTGGTACATGGCGTTCTCCATCAGGCGGCCCGTGTCGGGTCGTTTGCCGACGTACTTGCCGGTGAGGAGCCCGCTGCCGAGCGGGGTTTGGGGCCAAGTCTTGCGTTTCAACATCGTGCTCGAAAGCTAGTTGAGTTCTTTGAAACCCTTACTGCTCGATAGGCGCTTGCCAACTCGCTGAGTTGGTGGAGAGGGCAGATAAGAGACGTTGCCTCTCTCATTGGCATTGCCCTTCTCTCAGTATCGCCGCATGCACCGAACCGACACACCTCTCCGACCTGGACGTTAGTGCCCCTGGCAACCCCATCGAACTGTTGCGGAGCGCCAGTTCGCGGTTGCTTTGCCTAACTCCACCGAACTGACCAGCGAAGCGGTCAGTTCGCCTCTTCTATGGTGAATCGTTCTTTGCCGGCTCATCGAATTGGAGGAATTCGATAGGTGCGCCGTTTTCGACGATGAACGCGACGGTTACCCCTTCACTCGGGCTGTTGGGATGGATGAGGATCTCTCGGCCCGCAATGGCTGCTTCGAGATCATCGACGACGAAGGCGACGTGGGGAACTGCCTTGACCAGATCGGGGAATGGAGCATCGGGCTCAAACCGAAGCCACTCCACACCGAATCGGCTCGTCTCGAAGCCCGAGGCGAACATCTTGAACTTCTCCAAGTACACCTCGCCATCCCGAGATTCATGCGTTGGTATTCCAATGTGGTGATACTTCATCTCGCCTCGCACTCGCAACACCGCTGATTAGTTCTCCGCATTCCAGTCCCTCCTAGCGTAACAACTATTCCAGTTGGCGTGTCCCAGGCTACATCCGCAGGGTCGCTTGATCAAGATTCAAGGCTATGAATCGAAACTCCTGCAGAACGTTTGCCGTTGCCAGACTTCACCGAACTGACCAGCAAAGCCGGACAGTTCGCCCCTTCATGGTGGAGTCTGTTCTTGCTTTCTCGTGCGAGCAGAATGTCTAGTGCTTGACAGCGTCCTTCCATCAGGTGTAGGGTGATCAGGGGTGGTGAGCACATGAGGGTGGATCAGACAATCACAAAGATCCCTTCACATGGCAAGGAGAGGCCGGTTGCCGGAGATCCGGCAACATACGAGAATGCTGTA
>SPBW01000137.1 GCA_004525685.1 Candidatus Atribacteria bacterium | reverse complement strand
TTGAGAAGGAGTGGCAGCCGATTGACGAGGTCATCGGAACGTCACTTGAGCGGCAAAAGCGAGCTCTTCATGGGAGGCAGGTACACGTTGACATTCCCGACGAGGCTATGTTGGTACCGCTGGATGGATTGCTTATCGAGCAAGTCATGCAGAACCTTCTAAGTAACGCAGCCAAGTACTCCGCTGAAGGGACACCGATTGACATTTCCGCTCGCCAGACAGAAGAAGGCATTGAGATCTCCGTCGCCGACCGAGGTATTGGACTTGACCCACACGAGTGCGAGCGGATCTTCGACCGGTTCTACCGTGGACACAATGCGAGAAGCGACACGTCGCGGGGCACGGGCCTAGGATTGGCGATCAGTCGCGGGATTGTGTTGGCGCACCGCGGACGGATCTGGGCTGAGCCGCGATTGCATGGCGGCGCGGCCTTCACGTTCGTTCTTCCGACTGCAGGAAGAAGTCGCGTGTTAGGGGACAGCATTGCGGCAGACCGAGAAGGGAAAGATGAAGATGTCATCTGATCGCCCGTTGATACTGATCATTGAGGATGAGCCGGGCATTCGCCGTTTTCTTCGGGTCTCGTTGGAGCAGCAAGGCTATCGCTTCGTGGAAGCTGAGACAGGCCGACAAGCGCTCGTGATGATCAAGTCTCGTCCTCCAGATCTGATCATTCTGGACCTCGGACTGCCCGATATGGATGGCGTGGAGATCATAGATTTCGTGCGCTCTTGGTCGAAGTTGCCCATCATCATCTTGTCGGCGCGAAACAGGGATCTTGATAAGGTCGAGGCGCTCGATCGTGGCGCGGACGACTATCTCACCAAACCATTCAGTGTCTCTGAGCTGCACGCTCGGCTGCGAGTTGCGTTGCGCCACTGCGCTCAGGCTGTTTCCGCAGACGGGGAAGGCGTTTTCGAATCGGGCCTCTTGCGTGTAGATCTAGACACTCGTCATGTATCGGTTGGCGGAACGCAGGTCCATCTTACGCCGATTGAGTACCGGCTACTGACAACGTTGATAGCGAATGCGGATAGGGTACTCACACAACGGTATCTGCGTGAGGAAGTGTGGGGACCGTATCGTTCTGGAGGCGTTCACCACCTCCGAGTACACATGGGCAATCTCCGGCGAAAAATCGAGGCCGACCCTGCACGTCCACGTCTCCTACGCACGGAGCAGGGCGTCGGGTACAGACTCTCAACAGAGGACGTGCTGTAGTCCAAGATCGCGGTACATCCCAGACATCCGCTCGTCGGCTTCCTGCACATCCGCCTTCAGTCTGAGAATAGCTACTAACCTTCAGTTCTTCCCTCGCTGGCATCATCGATACGCATGGCGCTGCGTCACGTTGTGATCCTTACAGTTTCTTGATGCTCCAGAGGTACTTCTATACAGCTATTTTACTTGCCGTCTCCTACCCTGAAGGAACCTCAGGTTCGTGCGAGGGGCTGAGTTGATCGCTTCGACTCAACTACCGGCACAAAGGAGGGCTACCATGGCGTCAAAACGAATCTTCGTTGTTGGAACCGGGTCTGTGGGAGAAGCTCTTATTCGGGAGGCGGCAGCTCGGGGTCACAGGATCTCGGCTCTCGAAGCTGATGTGAAGAAGGCTGAGCAGCTCGCGCGATTGAAAGGCATCCAAGTGATTCGTCTACGGGAATTCTCATTGGACGAACTACGAGATGCCGGTATCTCTCGGGCCGACCTCGTGCTGGCAACCTCAGACAATGATGACCAGAACATGCGAACCATAACCTATTCTCTGGAGCTTGGAGTGCCTCGCGTCGGCTCGCTGGCCTCGGACGAGGAGCATCGAGAGATCTTCCAGCGATTGGGGGCCGAAATCGTCATCGTGCCCGCACGAATTGTGTCCGAACGCCTGTGCGGTCTGTTCCTCTCGACATCAGTTGTCTACGACGTCGTACTGAATGACGGTTCGCGTGTCGTGCAGATCATCGTGAATGAAGCATCTTCACTGTGCGGGACCTCCCCTTCAAACATCGGCCCCGTCGAAGAAGACCATTGGATCATCGACGTGACGCGTGGCCAACAGCATTACGCTCCAACCTCAATCGACACGCTGGTCTCAGGAGATCTCGTCACGGTGTTCTTTGCACGGCAACGGGCGACAAACGGCGTACTTTCTGCGATTCTCCAGTAGGCTCATGCGCGCTGCTGACATCCGCATCATTGCAAGAGACCTGGGTTTGATCAGCGCCCTCGTGGGCCTGATGTCACTGGTGACGTTGCTTGTCGCCATTGCATGGGGAGAGCGAGGGATGCTATTCCCGTTTGCTGTTGCCGCCGGTCTTTCGTTCGCCCTCGCAGCAGTGCTGTACCTCCCATTCCGTGGTGGCGCCGAGGCGCAGCTCAAGCATGGATTGGTCATTGCGGCGATTGGTTGGCTTCTCGTTGCCTTGTTGGGGGCTGTTCCATTCTTCATGACTGCCTTCTCTTCGGATCCGGGCGCAGCAGATGTGTTCCGCGACTATGGGAATGCGGTATTCGAGGCAATGTCTGGGTTTACGACGACGGGTCTATCTGTTGTAGAGCATCCGGAGATGCTCTCACATACGCTTCAATGGTGGCGATCGTTTCTGCAATGGATCGGCGGAATTGGGGTGATTGTTCTCGTTCTAGGACTCACACCCATGCCTATCAAGCCGGGAAAAGGTCTGTTCTTTGCCGAGCGCGACGCCAAGATTCACCCAACAATCTCGGCGACCATCCGCACCATGTGGTGGATCTACGTCCTGTATACGTTTGTGGGCATTGTCCTTCTCTGGGGCATTGGCATGGGAATGTGGGATGCGATCAACCACTCCATGACGGCGCTGTCCACTGGAGGGTTCTCAACCATGTCAGCGAGCATGGGACACTACACCAGCTGGGGTATTCGGCTGGTTATCCTGCTACTCATGCTCCTTGGCGCGATGAGCTTCGCGACACACTACCATTTGCTGCAAGGGAAGAAGCTCAACTTCCGTGCCAACTTCTATCAAGCTCGATGGCTTGTATTGTTCGGGGCCGCGATAACCCTTGTACTCCTTGTGCAGAGCATCTCTGGCAGCTCGTCTCAGTCTCTGGCATCATCCGCGTTCCAAGCAGTGTCTGCTGTGAGTACCACAGGCTTCCAGACCGAGTCACTACGCTCGTGGTCTGAGGCATCCAAGCTGATCCTTATCTTGGCGATGTTCGTCGGCGGGGCTACTGGCTCCACGGCTGGCGGCATCAAGATCATGCGGGCCGTTGTGCTCGTTCGCGGTATGGGCTGGTGGCTCAGCAAGACCATTAGCTCGCCGAAGAAGATACTCAGGTTTCGGGTGGGAAACGAGAGGCTTGCTGGAGAGGAAGCGGATTCTCGTGTCCAGGGAGCGGCTGTCATCTTCTTCGCCTGGCTGGTATGCACGTTGGGCGGAACCCTGATCTTGATGAACTCTGTGCCCCCTGAATACACGCTTGCCGACTCGCTATTTGAGGTTGTGTCCGCTCAAAGCACTGTCGGACTCTCTGTGGGAATCACTCATGCCGAGATGTCTTGGGTTGCCAAGTTGGTTCTTATTCTCAACATGTGGATGGGAAGACTTGAGGTGCTTCCAGTGCTAGTGATGTTTCGGGCCATCTTCCGAGGTCTCGATTAGTTTCATGATTTAAGCTTGTTCACGATTTTTTCTGCCCGCCGCAGCTGCGAGAAGCCTGCGTAATCGATTCGATCAGCGTGATTCCTTGCTCCTACCGCTTCCCGGTTGGTATGCTTCCTGTCCAGAAGGCGAGAAGCCTTCGACCGACTACTCGGACGACGGTACGAGATTCTCATACCATGGAGGGGACATGAACGCTGACACGATTCACATTCGAATGCCTGATTTGGGGGACGTCTCCAAGGCGGTGGTGGTGCAGTGGCTGCATCCTATCGATGCGCACCTTACAGAGGGCGATGACCTGCTCGAAGTGGAGACCGAGAAGACGACCTTCGTCATTCCGGCTCCTGCAAGCGGCCGGTTGGCCGCCATCCATATGCCCGAGACAACGGCAGTGACGACTGGGCAAGTGCTGGGCGAGATTGAACCCCAATAGCACGATCGGACATGTGGCTCTTGGCCACGGCGACTATGGCGACGTGCTCGCGCTTCAGCGAACGCTGCATGCCAAGCGATGCGCTGGCGAATTGGGTGACCTGCTGCTTTCCGTCGAACACAATCCTGTATTCACGCTTGGACGATCGGGGATGCACGATCACATCTTGGTTGCCGAGGACACGCTAAAACAACAGGGCATCCAGATCCATGAGATTGAGCGCGGCGGTGACATTACCTACCACGGTCCAGGGCAGCTGGTTGTCTATCCCATTTTCGACTTGCGTGGATTTGGCAAGGACATTCACCGGTTCATCTGGTCGTTGGAAGAAGCCATCATTCAAACGCTGAGCGAATTGGGCATCGGCAGTGCCCGCAACGACGGATTCCCCGGTGTCTGGGTGGGCGCTCGCAAGATTGCATCCATCGGTGTTTATGTGAAAAACTGGGTGACGTATCATGGATTGGCGTTGAACGTGGATGTCAATCAAGCGCATTTTCGAATGATTCGCCCCTGTGGATTATCGATTGAAACCGTCTCTTTGAACGATATCCGCGACCTCCACATGAGTGTCGCTGAGGTTGGGGCAATCGTTGTTCGCCAGCTGGGCGCCTTGCTGGAGAAGGATATCGTCACGATGGACCGCAAGGAGGTCATCTAGGTCATGCCCACGCATCCCTCTTGGATCAAGGTGCGGGTGCCCACGCCTACCCAATCGGCTGGTATGGCAGAAATGCGCGACTTGCTCGCACGGCATCACTTGGAGACGGTGTGTCAGGGGGCTCAGTGTCCGAATGCCGTCGAGTGCTGGAGCGCTCGCACGGCCACCTTCATGGTGCTTGGCAATACCTGTACGCGGGGCTGTCGATTCTGCGATGTGCCAACGGGCAATCCCGGAGGCACAGTCGATCGCCAGGAGCCTCAACGGTTGGCGTCCGCTGTAGGCGAACTAGGACTGAGTTACGTCGTACTGACGTCTGTCGACAGGGACGATCTGGCCGATGGTGGAGCAGATGCATTCGCTCGGGTGGTCGAAGCCATTAGCGAATCAGCCGAGAACACGACCATCGAAGTGTTGATGCCTGATTTTGTCGGGCGTCGCGAATCGCTTGATCGTATGATGGCGACCCAGGCCAATGTGTTCGGACACAACCTCGAGACCGTTCGCCGGTTGAGTCCCGCGTTGCGGGATCGACGCGCCGGATACGGTCAGTCGCTCGACGTGCTGCGCTATCTGGCAGATCGTTCAGACGGTCGAGCAATCAAATCTGGATTGATGGTTGGTTTGGGCGAATCGCTTGATGAGATCCGCCAGGCGATGGTCGATCTGCGCATTGCCGGTGTCACCATGCTCACCCTTGGGCAGTATCTGCAACCGTCTACAACAGCCGTTCCCGTCGAGCGATTCATGCCGCCTGAGGAGTTCAAGATCCTTGAGACTGGCGCGCAAGAATTGGGATTCAAGGCCGTTGTCGCTGGACCATTGGTGCGCAGCTCCTACCATGCGGCTGCCGCCTATACTGAGACATGAGACTACTCGCCGATCTCACTCCTTCCGATCCGATGCTAGGTC
>SPBW01000161.1 GCA_004525685.1 Candidatus Atribacteria bacterium | reverse complement strand
TCATAAGCCCCCGCGTTCCTAGCCCTCTGCAGGCGTCATTCCGAATAGCTCGATGAACATGTCAACGGCACCCAGCGTGGTGTCGATGTACATGATCGGGATCTCATTCTCAGTTGCGATGGTCGTGAACAAGCCGTCGGCGTTACCGTCAGCCGACTCGTCAGCCGTCCACTCAACGCCAGGCGCCGTACCCTTCACGATCAAGGTGGCGGCCATTCGGGCGAACGTCGAGTTAATCAAGTCGCTCGACGGACCCCGGCGCGCGCTGCCCTCGATATGCATGGCAATGATCTGGATTCCGAGTTCGCTCGCCTTTGCTAGCAGTTCGGTGGCCCAAGTGATTTCACCATCGACATCAACGCCGGCTGCACCGAGGCCCTTGCTGCTTGCTCCGAGCACGATGATCAGTGTTGCGAAACCTTCAAGCTCTTCAATCGTCGCCCGCTGACTGTACGTTGCTTCAATACCCGCCTTGATTGCGACAACGCGTGCCTGTGCTGCGCCAGCGCTTTGCCCGATGGACGTGATAAGAACTGGCTGTCCGAAGACCAAAGGCTCTGTTTGCACGTCTCCTTCCTGCGCAGCAACAAGCAGTCCAAAAGTGCCAATCAGCAGCAGGCCGATCATCCATAGTGCATTTCGTCGGTTCATCGATATCTCCTTTAAAGTAATGCGACCGCTGAAGAAGGTTCTCCAGCGGTCGCGTCGCAAGCTTGCTACGGAGTTGCTGCTCCGCCGTCGCGGCGGAACGAGCCGACACCCGTCATCACACCATCTTCGACCAGAATGGCGTTGATACCGCCAAATGTGGAATTCATTTCACCGTAGGTCTTGACAGTGTGCCCAAGAGCTGCCAGTGCATCCAGCGTCTCCTGCGGATAGCCGCCTTCCAGGCGGAGTTCCTTGTACGACACGCGGCTGCAGAACTTCGGAGCTCGAATCGCATCTTCGAGGGCCATCCCAAAGTCGATGACATTGACGATCATTTCGACAACCGTCGAGGGAATATACCCTGCGCCCGGCGTGCCGACAACGAGGAACACTTCGCCCTCAGGGTCACGGACGATGGTCGGCGCGATGACCGTACGCGGTCGCTTAAATGGCTCGTGGACGTTGACGTCCGTCAGATTATCCGGATTGAAGTTGTTGAAATTGTGCAGCTCGTCGTTAATGAAGAATCCGTACCCCGGCACCATGACGCGCGCTCCCCAGAAGTCAGAGAGTGTCTGTGTAATGCTGACGGCGTTCCCAGCCTTGTCAAGAATGGACAACTGGGTCGTGGATGGCGAGTAGATTTCGTCAGCGATCGCCACCGGCTCTCCGACTCCCATGTAGAGGTACGGATCGCCTGCAGGCACGGAACGGGTCGGCATCAATGCCGCGTTGAGATCGATGAGCGAAGCTCGCGCCGAGGCGTACTCCTCTGACAACAGCCCGTCAAGAGGGACGTCAAAGAAGTCAGGATCTGCGTCATAGGGAAGACGGTCGGCCGATGCCAGTTTCAATGCTTCGGCAATCACGTGAATCGCCTGTGGATCACTCCACGTGTATCCGGAAAAATCGAAATTGTCGATGATGTTGAGTGCCTCAGCGACTGTGATTCCGGCGACATTCGGAGGGGTGCCGATGACTTCATACCCGCGATACTCGCTGAGTACGGGCGTTCGGATGATGGCTGCGTAACGCTGCAAGTCCGAATACGATAGGAAGTCTTCCGTTGCCTCTGCGATCGCTAGCGCGATCTCGCCGCGGTAGAACACCGATGGGCCGTTCAGGGCAATCAATTCCAGCGCGTTTGCGAGATCTGACTGAACAATGATCGTTCCCGTTTCCGGGATCAACCCGTCCGGCAAGTAGATGGCGCTGGCAATTGGGTCAACTGACATCCACTCGTAGGCGTCGGAGATTCTCGTCTTCAGTACCTCGTCGAGAGGAAATCCATCGCGAGCCAACTTGATGGCCGGGGCCATGACATCGGCAAGGGCCATCGTTCCATACTCTTCTAGGGCCAACGCGAGTCCGGCAACGACTCCTGGCACGCACGTGGATTCCGGCCCGTATCGTGGGTCATCGTTGTCGTCCTCGTGGGTGATGCGCCCGGGAGCGACGGAGCGGTAATCGATGGCGATATCGCGTCCATCGGCGAGGCTGAGTAGCATGAATCCCTCGCCGCCCAGACTCGATGCGTTCGGCTCGACGACTGTGATTGCGAATGCCGCGGCAACAGCTGCATCGACAGCATTCCCGCCAGCAGCGAGAATTTCAGCGCCAGCGTCCGATGCCAACTGATGTGCTGTCGCGACCATTCCTTCTGTGCCCGTTTCGATTTGCTCGCCAACAACTACCCAGGCCATGAGTCCAACGAGGACCATACCTGCCACGAGAGCGAGATGTCTCTTGCAGTTCTTCTTCATTCTTATGCCTCCCTGCTTTTGTCTGCGAATATCAGCTTGTGGGATTGGTTGGATCCCAGCCTCTTTACAGCACTGGTTTGCCTAGCCTCCTTATTCCTAGAGTCCTGCGGCCTGGCCCGCGCGTCGCGGATCGGCCACTCCCACGTACAGCGTGCTCGTTCCTTGGCGTTGAACCTCAATCACATGTGCGCCTCCGAAGAATAGGTCGAAAGCAGACTTCTTCGCGATAACATGTCCGCGTGATTCAAGCGCCGCAACGATGTCATCTGGGATTCGTGATTCGATATAGAGCGTGTCCGTCTCCGAGTGGAAACGTGGGGCGGCGATGGCATCGGCCAGGGGTAGTCGCCAATCGACGAAGTTGACAATGAGCTCGACTAGGGTGCTTGTAATCCGCATGCCACCAGGCGTTCCAAGCACAGCACGGAGGCCTTCCGAATCGAACAGGAACAGCGGACTCATGCTGCTGGCGGGAATCTTGCCAGCAGCAATGCTGTTGGGGCCTCCCGAGTTGGGATCGAAATCGGCCATCGTGTTGTTCATTAGGATTCCCCATTCTGGCACGAAGACACGAGAGCCGAAGAACAGACTGATGGATTGTGTTAGTGAGACCGCATTTCCGTCTGCATCGATGACGGATACATGCGTCGTGCTTGAGGATTCGAAGATGCCTGGATCGGGGAATGGCGTCGCGTGATTCGGATCGATCGACTCTCGCCTCGCTGCCGCCCAATCGGCTCCAAGAAGCATATCGAATGGGATATTGGTGAACGCTGGATCTCCGATGTAGGCAGCTCGGTCGGCGAACGCTCGTTTCGTCGCTTCCGCGATCAAGTGGATCGCAAAGGCCGTACCCGATGTGTCGATGCCCAGGTCATACCCCTCCAAGATTGCCAGCGTCTCGAATACGGTGAGCCCTCCGGCAGGAAGTGGAGGCGCCACAAGGCGAATCCCGCGATAGGTCGTCTCGATTGGCTGAGATATCTCAATATTCACGGACTGGAGGTCCTCCAGATCGAGAATTCCGCCTGCTTCTTGAACTGCCTGGACGATATCCGATGCGATATCGCCACGATAGAATGCCTCGGCACCGTACATCGCGATCTGACGTAGCGTGACTGCCAGATCCGGCCTTCGCGCGACCTCTCCAGGTTCGTAGGGGAGATAATCGTTCAAGAATGCGGCAGCCATCGCATCATCTGCGATCAATGCGTCATAGACATTGAGTACGGCACTGTAGAGTGCGTCGCTTACCGTGAACCCGTCCTCAGCGAGACGGATGGACGGCTCCATGACAACAGAAAGAGGCAGATGTCCGTAGAGTTCGTGCGATCGCAACAGCCCTGCGACCATCCTGGGTACGCCAACGGCTTGTCCCCCGTATTTCTGCAGCATGGCTTGCTCTGCCTCAGTCTCGGGTGCATCCCAGCGCCCAGGCAACCCTGGACCATCGATTTCAAACATTGTGCTGGCGGAAAGTTTGGGAGCGGTCTCGCGATAGTCGAGCGAAACGCAGGCCTGTTCAGCTGCATCATAAAGAAGGATGAACCCGCCTCCGCCCAGGCCGGAGGCCTCAGGTTCGACGACGGCGAGGGCGAATACCGTTGCGACTGCGGCGTCAACCGCGTTGCCGCCTTTTGCGAGAATCTCAGCGCCAGCAGCGGCAGCTTGAGGATGCGCTGCGACAACCATCCCCCTGGGCGATTCGACGACATCGCCGACGTTCATTGGTGTTGGCATTGACTGTTGGATTGTTGCGGGACGAACCACAACCGTTCCTGAAACCAGGAGACAACAGCAGAAGAATCCAAAGACTCGCTTGCTAATGATTCTTGCCTCCTTCGGGGCATCTCTCATACGAGGCGATCCTACTTCAAAGACACAAAAATAGTCAATTATTGCTCAATGCACTAACGTCAACAACTGTAATCACAAACGACACGGACACAACGAGCAGAACGGCGATCGATCTTATCCATAGCCCTATTACGCGCTTCGCACCTCCGCAAAGCTCTCTGGTCTGGAACGTTTACCGGACCAACCTTCGTGAACCGTGCTTCCCAATGAGCATCCCCTCCACTCGAGATACAGCGAACGATCGTAGTGATCCGAAGCGCATCCCGGCGCTCTGTTCGGGAGGTGTGCGATGTGGAGAGGCTACCTCGCGCGACCGCTGACCGTCTGTGACTGAGCTGTTCCTCGGTCCAGACTGTGGGCACTACAGGATCCAGTCCAGAAGCTTCCGGCAGCATTCCATGTTCCGTGTACCCAAGAGACTATCGCTCTCGGGACGCGCTGTCTGTAGGCGAGCGCTCACTGATAATGCAGGCAAAGACGACGCAAACTGCCACATCCTAGTCGGGAAGCGTGAGTCCGTGTTGGATGGCGAACTTGGTCAGCGTCGGCAGATCGTCGAGCCCGAGCTTGTACATCAAGCGACTTCGGTACGTGACGACGGTCCTCCTGGAGATGAAGAGGACTTCCGCGATCTGAGTCGGTGACTGGCCCTCGGCCGTCGACTG
>SPBW01000178.1 GCA_004525685.1 Candidatus Atribacteria bacterium | reverse complement strand
CTCAATGGTTTTGTCATGCGGATGCTCGCCCCAACGCACCGATTCTTCAGGTGCGCAGGCGATGATCGCCGTTCCCACAAGCGCCGCTTCTGCTTTCCTAGCGCGAAGTGGGGTGGGTGCGACCGCACCCAAGGCGATCCGCGCGTCTGTACAGACGCCGGAGTGATCGAAATCAAGCAGCATGGCGACATCGACCTTGGCCATACATGAGATCTTGCGCAGCCCCATCTTCTGGAACCGCCCAATCGCGGATGCGGATGGAATGGGGAATCGAACGGCAGTGAGAATCTCGGTTGATTGTCGCTTGGTCCTAAAAGGCGCTATCAAGAATTCCTGCAAGGGGAGGCTTCGCGTTCCGACTAGGCTGGCCAATTCGACGTGCGCATCGAGCACGAGAAGTGCCGGGGCCGTGTCGGCGCATGGGGCGTTGTTGACCAGGTTCCCGCCAACCGTGGCACGATTGCGAATGAGCGTGTTGGCGAAGGTCTGTGCCGCAGCCGACAGCACCGCTGCGTACTGTTTGATTGCTGAGCTTTCAAGTAGTTGAGCGATCGTCACTGTTGCTCCGATAACGATCTCAGTGTCTGTGGCCGTGATGTTGCCGAGCTCATCCAGTGCACTGAGGTCAATCACCGTTTCCGGTGCCAGTTTCCCGGCACGCGCATCGACGATCAGGTTCGTTCCGCCAGCTATTGGGAGCGCCGAAGGCTCGGCCGCCAACAGCTCAAGCGCCTCTTCCAGTGTCCGGGGCTTAAGCAATTCAAATGCTGGGAGCATCAGTGTTCTCCCTCCGCCTTTTGTTCGTCATCCAAGCGGGAGAAGCCATCTTCTGATGGGTTCTCCAAGCAACTCGGGTTCTTACGAGTTGCCATCCGCATGCCCCAATGGGGCCGTGCGAGAAAGCGCACTTATGCGCTTTCTCCAAGGGCATGACAGCATTCCAGGCAAGGAGCTTCATGGAAGCTCCTTGCCAACTGCGCGCAGTACTGCGCGCGTAATGCTGACAATACCCGCGCCCCCGCAGGGGGCGTTGGAGAATCCTTGCGAACAAGGATTCTCAGAGGATACGCAAGGGATCGTCCGATGGGTCATAGGTCTCCTTCCACTCGCGAAGCAGCTCTATTGACTGCGCGCACGATGCTCGCAGTTCCCGCGTCCCCTCTGGGGACGTCCGAGAAAGCGCCTCTGTGCGCTTTCTCTAAGGTTATGACTGTATTGCTGGGGAGGCTCATGCCTTCGCCTCCCCAGATGCGAGCCGTACGGCTCGCACAATACTGGCATAACCCGTACATCGGCAGTGGTTGCCTTTGAGGTAGTCGCGGACATCGTCTTCGCTGGGTTCTGAGATTTCCTCCAAGAGCTTCTTGGTCATCATCAGCATGCCCGGTGTGCAATAGCCGCACTGGAAGGCGTTTTCGTCAATGAACGCTTGCTGGATTGGATCGAGCGTACCGTCAGGTGCAGCCAATCCTTCGATCGTCCGCACCTCGCCGCCGTCAGCAGAGATGGCAAGTACAAGACAACCGAGAATGGGTGTGCCATTGAGCCAGACTGTACAAGCACCGCACTCACCGATGCCACATCCGTACTTCGTGCCTGTCAGCTCGAGGCGTTCACGCAGCACGTTCAGCAGCAATTCGTTAGGAGAGACATCAATCTCCATCATCTCGCCGTTGATGATCAGCTCAATGGTTGCGCTGTCGTCAGTTCCGACGTTCATTGCCATACGCTGCTGGAGAATTGGCTCTGCCCACTCGTCTTGAGAGACGTCCATGGGCGGTTGCCATGTCTTGCCACTTGCCCTTTCCCAGGCAGCAAGCAACGCATCATGTACCAGAGCAACAGCTGCTCGCTTTCGATAATCAGCAGTCGAGCGCACGTCATCGATCGGCTTGATCTCGTCTCCGGCCATGCGCGCGGCATTTAAGATCAGGTCTTTGGAGAAGGGGCGATCAGACAGCATTGACGACGCCTTCTTGGCTCGTACAACCGTGGGACCGACAGATCCAAGCGCGATGCGCGCATTAACAATCTTGTCTCCATCACGAACCAGGCGAACGGCAACGGACACCTTGGCCAGATCGGCACGCACCCTTGACAGCTTCAAGAAGCTCGAACCTGTGTGTGCCGGAGCTTGAGGAATGCGAACCCTCGAGATCAGTTCGCCATCATGGAGGGCGATCTCTCCCGGTCCTTTGAGTAGGTCGACGATGAGCGCCGTTCGCTCACCTGTGGGGCCGAGAATCGTTGCTTCGGCACCCAAGACCACCAGTGCAGGAACAGTGTCCGAAGCAGGCGATCCATTGGCGATGTTCCCCCCCAGTGTGCCCATCATCATGATCTGGGTGGATCCGAACGCTGCCGCGGACTCGGCAAGACAGCTAGAACGATCCCACAACGTTCTTGATGTCGCGATGTCGCGAATCGATGTCAACGCACCGATATCGACGCCAGCATCGGATATCTCGAATCCATGAAGCTCAGGGAGTTGTGTGATGTCTATTACACATGGCGGTGTCTTGGCTTCAAGCTTCATGTCCACCACCAGATTCGTTCCGCCTGCAAGCAGCTTGGCTTCTGGATGGTCCGCAAGCGCGGCAAGTGCATCCGCAATAGTTGCCGGACGAATGTAGTCAAAGCCATTCACCAGGATGTGAGTGTTGCACATCTGGTTCTTGAGTTCGCTCATTTCTTCTCCTTGGCGCCCTCTGCGAGCGGGAACCCGCTGTGGGCGGGTTCCTTGAGAGAACGCCTGCAAAGCGTTCTCTTGTCACTGGGTTCCACCATCAGCGCTCACCGCCTTTCTCACTCTTCAGATCCAGTGCCTTGAGGATTCGCTCAGGTGTGATGGGGAGTTCGAAGAACCGAACGCCTAGCGCGTTGGCGATGGCATTGGCATAAGCTGCTGCCACTGGATTCATCGCGGCCTCGCCGATGCCCTTGGCGCCGAATGGTCCCGTCGGCTCGTAGGTGTCCGCGAAGAAGCATTCGAGCTTTTCGATAGACGGACTCTCGTTGAACGCAGCCACCTTGTCATCGAGCCACAGCCCGCGCGACGTCAACTGCCCGTCGGCATCCCAGTCCATGCCTTCGACCAACGCATAGCCGATGCCTTTGGACAGTCCTCCTTCGAGTTGGCCGATGGCCATTGCTGGATTGACAACGGTGCCGCAGTCTGAGCCCATCACCGCGTGCTTGGTCTTCACCACGCCGGTCCACGTATCCACCTCGACCTCCAGGAACACGGCCACATAGGCAGGAGGGCAATTGGTGGGACGGTAGGATTCGACTGACGCCAGTGTCTTCCACGATTCCATCCAGCACTTCGTCGCCAGCTCCTTCAACGAGAGCGACTTGTCGGGAATCGAACGGCAGAAGATGATGGCTTGACCGTTCTTTTCATCCAGCTTCATCTCCAGAGCGTCGGCATAGACATTCAAGTACTTGGCCGCCGTCTCGAGGATTTCCTTCTTCAGCGACGTCGCCGCCTTCACGGCCGCCCCGCCGCCGGCATAGACGCCGCGGGTGGCGTGGGTGACGCAGTCATAGACTGTGGTCTGCGTACCCACGGGCACGACGCTGATCTTGTCGAACGGCACGCACAATGTCTCGCCGACGAGCTTGGCGATCGCTTCGTGTGTGCCTCCGCCGTGATCCATCAGCGCCGTGACCACGTCGACAGAACCGTCGATGTTGACCTTCACCATCGCGCCCGAGAAGTCGATGACGTCACCCGGTTGCGGCGCGCCGGCTGAGGAGGTGTGGAAGCCTCGGGCAACTCCGATTCCCGTTTGGAATCGGAGTTGCTTGGAGTTTGACTTCGTCAAACGTCCGGACCACCCAATGCGCTTTGCCCCTTCTTCCATCAGCTGAGGAACTCCGTCAGACAGAACGATGGATTTCACTTGCGGGCCTTGTCCCCAGAAGGTGTCACCAAGACCGACATAGTTCTTCATCCGCAGCTCGATGGGATCGATGTCGAGCTTCTCGGCAAGCATGTCCATCAGCTGCTCGGCAGCGAACGTCACTTGCGGATTGCCAAATCCCTGCATGGCGCAGGACAGCGCCTTGTTGGTATACACGGCCGTGCCGCGATAGCGGATGGCAGGAAGCTTGTACAGGCTGACCAGCCAGCCGATCGATACGCCGAGGAAACTATAGGCCTGGATGTTGTGTGCCCCGATATCGGCGACCACCTTCATGTCGGCCCCTAAGAGAGTCCCGTCACTCTTGGCTGCCAACTTGAGGTCAATCGTCGCGCCATAGCGCGTGTGATCATGCACGTCCTCTTCACGTGTCGTCACCAGCTTGACTGGTCGCCCGGCTTTGAGCGCGAGTGCCGCGCAGATGGGGATGGGCGCATTCATCTGAATGCT
>SPBW01000120.1 GCA_004525685.1 Candidatus Atribacteria bacterium | reverse complement strand
TCGTTCATCTGCAGGCCTGCGGAGTCAACAAGCATCAGTTTGGCGATTTCCGCAGTCGGCGGCGTACAGAGGATCTTGCCGGAAAACCCGCGCTGAACAAGTAGCGGCAAGCGGCCGCAGTGGTCGAGATGCGCGTGCGAGAGCAGCACCAGATCGATGCTCTTGGGATCGAACGGGAAGGGTTCGCGATTGAGATCCTCGCGTTGCCGTCCTCCTTGGAAGAATCCACAATCTAGGATGATTCGGAGCCCATCCACTTCAACGAGATGGCACGAGCCTGTCACTGTCTCCGCAGCACCGCAAAACGTGATGTTCATGAGCTTGCTCTCCCTTTCATTCGACTGATGTATTCTACGCCATCCCGCGAGTTGCATGAAGCTCCCATAGATTCTATTCGCGCTCCCCACCAGGTCATGTCGACTCAAGGACTCGTTGTGCCCCTGATCGAGTGAACTTCGCTCACGAATGCATCGGGGGTGCGAATGGACTGTGTGCGACAGCGAGCTGTACACTGGATACATCCGCTAGATGCGCAAGGGCTTGCTCGCGTAGGGCAGGGGCAACCTGCGCGGCAGTCTGAGGAGGAGGCATGGGGTCAATGGACATCGGCGTCATCGGGCTTGCTGTCATGGGTCAGAATCTTGCTCTGAACATCGAAAGCCGTGGCTACACCGTCGCCGTGTACAACAGAACCGAAGCAAGAACGCGCGCCTTCATTGAATCGCAAAGTAAAAGCAAGGCGATTGAGGCGGCTTATGATATCGAGAGCTTCGTGGCCTTGCTCTCGCGGCCCAGGAAAGTACTCCTCATGGTCAAGTCAGGCGCTGCGACCGATGCCTTGATCGAAGCGCTTCTGCCTCTGCTTGAGCCAGGCGACATCCTGATGGACGGCGGCAACGCCCATTACAGCGATACCGACCGACGCTACGCGGCGGCAGAAAGACTGGGCCTCCATTACCTAGGCATTGGCATATCCGGAGGGGAAACAGGCGCGCTACTCGGCCCTGCGATCATGGTTGGAGGATCGCTGAGCGGTTACGAGCAGGTAGCGCCATTGCTTGAGTCGCTGGCGGCCGTTGGTCCGCACGGGTCATGCTGCGCGCTACTGGGTCCACGTTCGGCCGGCCACTATGTCAAGATGATCCACAATGGCATCGAATACGCGCTCATGCAGGCGTTGTGCGAGGCCTACGATCTGATGCATCGAGGTCTTGAGATGTCGGCTGATGAAATGGCCGACGTGTTCGGACGCTGGAACGACGCAGAGCTTGAGTCCTATCTGGTCGCCATCACAGAGAAGATCCTGCGACAACAGGACCCAGAGGGCACAGGGCCTCTTGTTGAGATGATCCTCGACACAGCCGCTCAGAAGGGAACGGGCAAGTGGTCGAGTCAATCGGCGCTGGATTTGGGAACACCCTCTGCATCCATCGCTGCGGCTGTGTTCGCGCGGATTACGTCCTCATTGAAGGCCGAGCGCTCGGCAGCAGAGATGCTACTAGCCGGTCCACATCCACGTCTTTCGATGAGGCGCGACGAGGCACTCGATGCGCTATTCTCAACCTTGCTTCTGGCATTTCTTACTGTCTATGGACAAGGATTTCGACAACTGCAAGACGCGTCCCAGGATCGCGCCTATGCATTGGATCTATCAGAGGTTGCCCGCGTGTGGATGGCCGGATGCATCATCCGCGCCCGCCTGCTGGTTCCCATGGGCAAGGCCTTTGCGCGACAGCCAGATCTTGCGTACCTACTCCTTGCTGAGCCATTCCAGTCACTCTGGAACAAGCATCAAGCAAGCTTTCGCTCGATGGTCGCTTGTGCGCATGAAGCAGGCATTCCCGTTCCTGCGATGAGTTCTGCACTGAATTTCGTCGATACCTATCGAACCGCTCGCCTGCCCGCCAATCTGCTGCAAGCGCAACGTGACTACTTCGGAGCACACACCTATCAGCGGATTGATCGCGATGGGATCGAGCACACAAATTGGGAACAAGTACGATAGGCCGTAGCGTATTTAGCTAGATGCTGCTTGAGCACGCGCACCGCCACGCATTCGGCCAATGTATAGCACGAGGAACCCAGCGGCAGCAATCCCCGACATCACCAAGAACATGCCGTCATAGCCAATTGTCGGAACGAGAATACCCGCCAAGACAGGGCCAAACAGTCCGCCGAGCCCACGAGAGGATTCGTACAACCCAAGCATCTGTCCTTGACGCTCCTCAGGCACCCGGTCGCCAATGAATGCCGTTGAACCGGCGTACATCGAGCTGAACGACAGGCCAAGGGACACATATCCGCAGATCATTCCGTAGACATTGGATGCAAGCACGAAGAAGAGCGGCGTCACAGCAGACAAGAAGAAGCCCAGCATGAAGATGCGCCTGCGCCCGATGCGATCGGCCAGCCAGCCAAACAGAAGATTGGCTAGGACTTGCGTGGCGGTATTGGAGGCACCAATCAAGCCGATCACGCTTACCGCGATGCCGATCGACTTCATGTAGACCACCAACAGGGCGAAGGTTCCGAAGATGGCCATCTGTCGCAATGCCGTCGCCAAATAGAGGTCAAACAAACCCGAGCTGAAGATCGCTTTCCACGCTCCGATCTTCTCTTTGCGAACGATCGGATTCTCGTTGGGCAAGAACCACACCGCAGCGAACGCAGCCAGCGGCAGTGCAGCGAACAGAACGAACGAATAACGAAACCCCAATCCCGCCAATGCAACTCCGGCAAGGATGCTGCCCATAGCGAACCCGAGAGATCGGGCCGATGAGATATACGACAGATTCTTACCCCGTCTCTCAGCCAAACTCGATGCGGAAACGACAGCGATAGCGACTACGCCCGTGCCGGCAAACATCACCGATCGAACGAACGCCGCAGTCAACACAATACCCAGTGACGGCAAGGCAATCAGTGTGGCCATGCTTGCTGCCATTCCAAACGTAAGGAAGGCAAGCAACCGGCGTCGCTTGACGTAGTCGGATACGGTCCCCCACAGCCATGACCCCACCATCATGCCGACACCGTGAATGGTTGTGGTTAGGCTGATCAGAAAGACCGGCGTATTGAGCGAGTCAAGATAAAGCTGCACGATGAGGCCGATTCCACCGAGTGAAATAGCCACGAAGAGCGTTGATGCTGCCAGCGGAATGGCGCGACGCCGCCCGCCGGGTTGAGGTTGTGAGATCTCATCCACAGTGTCGGACAGGGTATCCATGAGCACAGGCCGAATCCATTAAAACAAACCGATGTCCCTCTCGAAGGTTCAAGTGTTACAGAAACCGGGCGATCTTCTCGCCACAAAGCCGAGCAGACTCGCAGAGCAGCCTTCGCTCAGCGTCGTCAATGGGCAGTTCGAACACGCGGTCAACACCCCGATTGCCGACGACGAAGGGGACCCCTATCGTGCCATGAATACCGTACGCATCACCTTCCAGCGCCACTTGCCCGGAGACAAGAACGTCAGCTCCTTGGGTGATCGTTCGAATGAATTCCATCGTGGCGCGTGCGGTGCCTGTGACTGTCTTTGCACCGCTGTAGTGTGTTACGAATGGGCGTATCACGACGCGGACATCAGGCGGGTACTGCTCGACCAGGGCATACGCTTCTTGCACCTTCCCATCCTGGATGAGAGATGCGATCCGAGCCTGCGCCTGCGCAATCGCCTCCCACAAGGTGTCGATGTTGACGCCTTTTCGGATTGTCTCTAAGGCTTGAGCCAGCTGCGTGTCGGAGTATCCGTAAACATGCACACCGCTCCAAAGCGGGACTGACAACGAGCCATGTTCACCGGCCACGAAGGCATGAATGCGCTCGCGACGGATACCCAGACTTGCGCCGATCTCTTGACGGAATCGAAGTGAGTCGAGGAATGCACCCATGCCAACGACGCGCTGGCGGCCCAAGTGTTTCGCAAAGATGGCAACGCCAAGTTCTACTGGGTTGGCAATACACACGACGATCTCGTGGCCGTGGCCATTCTGTGCGATCGCCTGCGCATACCGCTGGAAGATCTTGGCATTGGCTGCTGCCAACCCATCGCGATCAAGTGGCGGTGTCCCAAGCGATGGCTTCGGTGTGGCACCCGCAGCGGCCACGATGAGATCGGATCGAATGCGTGAAGGATCAAGGACGACGTCAATGATGGGGACGATCTCTGCGTAGGCGTCTGTCAGATCAGCAGCCAGGCCATAGGTACTGCGCGCTGACGAACCCTCTGGATTGCCGACCAGAGTGAGTGTCTCACTTCGATCGAGCAAGCGCTCCGCCACCACCTGCTGCGCGATCTGGCGCCCAACATCACCACTTGCCCCGATGACTGCAATATCCATGGTCCCTCCGTATGCCGCTCATCATAGCCGATAGCTACGTCATCAGGTCTCGCTTGATGTCATCAAACTGTGTCTTGGTAATCTCGCCCCTGGCATAGCGATCCTTGAGAACCTCTATGGGCGACTTCCCGTAGTGCTGCGGTGTGTCCTGATGGCGCGTCGTGTGCGCGATGCCCCAGACGACCAAGAAGATGATACTAGCCCAGAACACTAGGCCACCTGCGACCATCGGCCAACCACTGCCATAAACTCCGTGCCACATGATGTTCCCTCCCATTAGCTTCGATAGTGTGGGATGGCGGCGTGTTGGCACGGTGAAGAAGGCGTGCGTTTGAGATGTCTCTTCTCGAATAGACAAGGCTCGATTCGCAAAAAAAGCTGCATAGGCACTTCACTTGACTGCACAATGCGCTCACCCCACAGTCTTGAGCGGAACCTTCTCAAGAAGGGAATTCTCACGATACGCCAATCGGCTGGATTGATGAGGGCTGAAGGACTAAGGGGATCGCATGAACCGACGAATCGGGATGATGGGGATGGGGCTGCTGCTGGCAGCAATCCTACTGGTTTTCCCTCTCTACGCAACGCAATCGCAGCTCTATTTCGCATCAGACAAGAACGGCCAGGACCGCATCACGCAAGTCCAAGAGGGAGACGAGATATGGATCGTCGTCATCGATAACGATGAGAATGAAGATTGCGATGTGCGAGACAAGATATCGCCGGATCTGAAGCTCATGGATCCGAAGACCGGCGCCTACATCGTGTGGTTTGCAGTCCCCGGTTCGGATGATCCTACGCAGTTTGACTATCTAGAGGAGACGGGTTCGGACACGGGTATCTTTGTCTCTTATCGAGCGTTTCAGATTGGCTCGCGCGAGTCGTTTGCTGCCAACGCGCCGCATCTTGCTACCCATGTCGTCGATGTTCCCGTCGACGGATTCACAGATGACTTCATGTGGGGGCACTACTTGTACGGCGGCGCATGGAATCAACCTGCCGACGACCGTGTGTGGGTTGCGCCAGGCCCCACCTTCACCGGCGGTTTGATGATCCCTGTTTTCTGGCCGGGAGAGGCGATGCCTCCCTCCACGTGGGCGGATCCGACAGCCTGGGATGAGTACCTGATCGGTCGGTTCGAGAACATGGATACGCTGGTAGGCCTGTACGTCGATCCCGATGATCCGACAGATATCGCCGTCGGCATGATGAAGATCATTGATCACGAGGCGACGATTGCCTGGAGCAAGAACATCTACCCGGATGCACATGATTCGGCATTCGTTACCATTTCCGACCCCGATGAGAATGTCAACTGCAATGAAGTTGAGGTCGTTCCCGTGTTCATCCTTGTCAATCCTGGCTCCTGGAATCCCGTTCGCGTTGGAAGTCCAACTCAGTTCTGTATGCTGCTCAATTCAGGTGGTGTTCAACCCAACGGCACTGTGATCGGCGAGCGGATTCGCTGGTACAACATCTACAACAGTGCCAATGCCGACCACCGCTACTACGTCGAGTATCCCACCCAGGATGAGTTCGCTGCAGGTGTCAATGTCACTTGGTTCGACACCGTCGACGCAGACGGCATTGCGCCCGTGTCGTTCTATGCGCAAGAGACCAGCGCGAACTCCGGCGTATTCCAGCTGAATCTCAACGACATTCAGCGGGACCTCGGCTTCCAATCGCTTCGCGTACGCGACGTGCTTGTCGCCTATTACCTTGATCCCAATGATGCCGATGACTTCAAGCTCGCCACGTGCTATATCGAGGAGAAGAACCATTCCATCACCTCGTTTACTGACAGCTTGCGAATCGACCAAGAGACCTTCTGGATTGGCCGCGACTCGGTGTATGTGCGGGTGATCGACAGCAATGCCAATGAAGATTCTTGTTGTCCTGAACAGGTTCTGGTCCACGTGTGCGATCCGCATGGCGAGGATGACAGCGAGTGGCTGATTCTCGATGAGACCAACTCGAATTCCCAAACGTTTGTCTCCATGAGCGGACTTCAGCTTTGGCCGGTATGGGATGCACTTGGCGTGGGACTGGCGAACTCTATGGGCGGCTTCCAGCTGCGACTTGACAATTGGAAGCTTGAGGCCTTCAACGAAGATGAGATCTATGTCCGATACAACGATGTGGTCTACGGTGGTGGTCTAGCCACTGCCACTGCGCCTCTGGCTGTGGGACAGAATCTACCCGGAATCGGGGACGCAGATGTTACGAGCAGCTTTCCGCC
>SPBW01000023.1 GCA_004525685.1 Candidatus Atribacteria bacterium | reverse complement strand
GTCATCGACATGCTTGAACTCATCGGCGACTCAGGGCATGGCCTTCTGATGGCAGATCGAGAACTTGGGACCCGCGTTGCAGGACCGATTCTTCCCCCTGCAGAGGCATAGAAAGGAACCGTATGGCTTTCAGCTACGTAACCGAGTCGGGCCCAGTCAATGTGGCCTTGTTCCAGGTGACCCATGGACTCTACATCTTGACGACCAAGAGCGGGGAAAAGGTCAATGGCCAATGTCTCGACGCATTGATGCAGGTCACCAATGCGCCGCCGCGCATCGCCATCGGCGTGGGGAACAAGTCTCTCACCCACGACATGATCCGCGAATCCTGGCGATTCTGCGTCAGTGTGTTGGATCGAGACAATCCCACGTGCTCGGATGTCGTGAAGCGATTCGGCTTCCAATCAGGCCGCGATGTGGACAAGTTCGCAGGATTCGAACACGAAGTAAACGAGCAGGGCATCCCCTTTTTGCCCGACGCTGTGGCCGTGTTCGACTGCACCGTGATGCCAGAAAAGACGGTCGATTTGGGCACGCATTCTCTGTTTGTCGCTTCAGTCGATCGCGCAGGAACACGCGGCGAAGGCGAGCCGCTGACGTACAACGAGTATCGCAAGACGCTACGCAAGGAAAGGAGTTCATGATGGAAAAATGGGTGTGCACCGTGTGTGGATACATTTATGACCCAGCTGTGGGAGATCCGGCCAATAAGATCGCCGCAGGAACGGCCTTTGAAAGCTTGCCTGAGGATTGGGTCTGTCCTGAATGCGGTGTGGGTAAGGAGTTCTTTGAGCAAGCCTAACCCAATGGGCCGGTTGGAGAAATCCTTCTCAACAGAAGGATTTCTCCCAGTTGGGATAGGTGTTCACGCAGAGATGAGCCACCAGCTTAGGGTCACGGGAAGCAGAGATCTCCAAGTGACATGCGTATCGACCCAGATCTGGATTCGTATGCTGAGGAGGGTGTCTTGAAGGCGAGAGAGATCAAATCGGGTATTTCGTGGATGGGTTCCATCGACTGGGAGCGAAGGATGTTTGACGAGTTAATCCCGCTGCCGGATGGGACTAGCTACAACGCGTATCTCGTCCGCGGGAGCGAGAAGACGGCACTCATCGACACAGCCGATCCTGCCAAGTCCGCCGCCCTGATGGCTCAACTTGACGAGGTCGATCATCTCGACTATTTGATCATTCAGCATGTCGAGCAAGATCACTCCGGCTCCGCGCCGCTGATCCTGGAGAAATACCCTAACGTACAGGTCATCTCCAGTCCCAAGGCGAAACCGATGATCGCCGACCATCTGGGCATTCCTGAAGATCGCATTCGCGCTGTCGAGGATGGCGAGACGCTATCTTTGGGCAACTGGACGTTCGAGTTTATCCATGCACCGTGGGTCCATTGGCCAGAAACCATGCTGACGTATCTGCGTGAAGAGAAGGTGTTGTTCACCTGTGATTTGTTCGGATCGCATCTGGCCACAGACAAGCTGTTCTCAGGCGATGGATCGCACGTCTGTGAATCAGCCAAGCGCTACTACGCCGAGATCATGATGCCTTTTTCTTCCCTCATCAAGGGGCACCTTACGAAGCTGGAGCCCTTTGATATCGACGTCATTGCCCCCAGCCATGGCCCTGTTCACGATGAACCATCTTGGATTCTGGAGGCCTATCACCACTGGGTTCACGATGAACCCAAGAACCTTGTCGTCATTCCCTATACGTCAATGCATGGATCAACAGCATTGATGGTCGATCACTTGATCGAGGCATTAAGTGATCGGGGCGTTCATGTCCATTCGTTCCACATGTCCAAGACCGATCTCGGCGAGTACGCCATCCAGTTGGTTGATGCCTCTACTGTCGTTTTCGCAACACCGACTGTCCTCGTCGGCCCACACCCGAGTATCGTTCTCGCCGCCTATCTTACGGCCGCTCTTCGCCCTAAACTGAAATACGCAGCCGTCATCGGCTCCTACGGATGGGCAGGTAAAGCGGCTGAGAAGACAATGGACCTCTGTGGAACGCTCAAGGCGGAATGGATGGAGCCTATCTTCACGAAAGGCCTGCCCTCTCAAGAGACCTACAAGGAGCTGGACAAGCTGGCTGATGAGATTGCGGCCCGTCACAAGGGACTTCAATCAGGAGAGTGATATGTGCGACCTGAGCATCTTCATCGTTGGCGCAGCGGGCGAAGGCATCCAAACCATTGGCGATGTGGTTGCTCGGGCTCTGTTGCGAAGCGGAATCAGCGTGTTCACAACCAAGGAGTATGAGTCGCGAATTCGTGGAGGCAACAGCTCCTATCGTATCCGCGCTTCAGGGCCGAATGCGCCGCGGCACGATGCCGATGTGCTTCTGTCGTTGAACCTAGAGGCGGCAGCACACTACGAGAACACAGCGAGCACGAACTGCATCCTGTTGGGCGAATTGCCTCCGGGTGGTCAAGGGACCCCTATTCCCTTCCAAGAACTTGCCAGGGAGAAGTTCGGCTCTCCCCTTTTTGCCAATTCAATCGCTGCAGGAGCCCTGGGTTCTGCAGTGGGTTTGTCTCAGGAGATCCTTGAGGAAGCGATTCGCGAGCGATTCGCCAGACTGCCTGCTGACGTTCTCCAGAAGAATATCGAGGCCAGCCAGTTGGGGCACGAAAGAGCCTCGGCGTCTCGCTCTTCATCCAGCGTCATTGCGATGAAATCAACTGCCTCAACATTCACTCTTGCCTCGGTTCACGAGATCATTCCGCTGGCTGCTGCAGCGGCCGGATGCCGCTTCATGGCAGCCTACCCGATGTCTCCGGCCACAGGGATCATGACCGCTTTTGCCAAGGATCCCGAGCTGGGTGTTTTTGTCGAACAGGTCGAAGACGAGATCGCCGCTATCAACATGTCGTTGGGTGCCAGTGCCGCTGGTGCGCGCGCTATGACGGCCACATCAGGCGGTGGGTTTGCTTTGATGACAGAGGGCTTGAGCCTGGCGGGCATGACGGAAACACCTCTGGTAATTGTCGTTGCCCAGCGACCGGGACCCGCCACGGGTTTGCCCACGAGAACGGCCCAAGAGGACCTCAACTTCGCCATTCACGGAGGCCACGGGGAATTCCCGCGCGCTGTGCTGGCTCCCTCGAATCCTCAAGATGCCGCAGATGTTACCTTCCGCGCGTTCGATCTGGCGGAGCGTTATCAGATGCCGGTTCTTGTGCTGACAGATCAACTGCTCGCAGATAGCCATTTCAGCCTGCCTGACCTAAAGATTCCTGAACAGCCCGTCTCATCAGGCCTGGCCGATCCTTCTGGAGTCGCTTCTTATCAGCGTTACGCGCTGACTGAGAACGGCATTTCTCCTCGATTGGCATTGGGGCAGTCTGAACATCTTGTGTTGATCGATTCCGATGAGCACGACGAAACCGGACATATCACCGAAGATCTGGAGATCACTCGCCCTGCGATGGTGGAGAAACGCTTAGAAAAAGCACGTCGTCTCAAGGGGGAGATGGCTCTGCCTGAACCCTATCGCACGGATGGAGCACGGTCCGTTCTCATCAGCTGGGGGTCATCGCGCGCCGCTGTCGTCGAAGCCATAGACCTTCTTCGCGCAGACGGGAAGCCCTTCGGAGCACTGCACTTCACTGAGGTCTGGCCGCTGCCTCATCTCACGCTGCCAGACGACGTTGAGTACTGGAGCATCGAGGGCAATGCAACGGGGCAATTTGCGCACCTTCTCCAAGCAGAGTGGCACATTCGCCTTGCCGGCACGATTGGCCGCTACGACGGGATGCCCCTTGATGCAAGATCCATTGTTGCCGAAGTGGTGGGCTCCACGTCAGAGGAGGTTTCATGATCCCCATCGATGCCTTCAAGACGACGGCAGAGAACCAATGGTGTCCCGGATGCCCGAACTTTGGCATTCAGACGGCACTCAAACGTGCACTAAGCGCCCTTGATCTGGCACCGCACCAGGTGTGTCTGGTCTCTGGCATCGGGCAGGCGGCCAAGACGCCGCATTACATCGCTGCCAACGTCTTCAATGGCTTGCATGGCCGATCGATTCCTGCGGCCATTGGCATTCACATCGCCAACCCTGCTCTGAAGACGATCGTGACCTCAGGTGATGGCTGTATCTACGGAGAAGGCGGCAACCACTTGCTCCATGCCTTTCGCCGCAACCCCGATATCACGGTCATCGTCCACGACAATCAGATCTATGCCCTGACCAAGGGGCAGGGCTCGCCGACGACGCGCCGCGGAGAGACGACGCGCATGCAATTCGATGGCGTGGCGATCGATCCCTCGCAAATGCTGGCTACCGCCATTGTCCATGACTGCACGTTTGTGGCGAGGGGCTATGCCGGTGATCTGGAGGGCCTCTCTGCTCTGTTGCAGCGGGCCATCGCCCATCGCGGACTCTCGCTTGTCGACATCATTCAGCCCTGTATCACCTGGGGCAATCATCCCGTAGAGTGGTACAAGGAACGCGCGATCCCCATTCCAGATGACCATGATCCCACCCATCGCAATCAGGCGATTGCTCTTGCGTTGGAAGCGCCAGATGCATTCCCGATCGGCGTTCTCTATGAGAAGCCAGCTCGGGAGACCTTCGGCGCGGTCTATCGACAACAGACCGCAGGCAAGCCGCTCTTCGAGCTGCAGGCCCTTGATCCGGGCATCGTGCGCAAACGTCTTGCAGCGCTTCGGATCGATGCTACACCTTCATTCAGGGAGCCGTACAAAGGAGCACAGTGATATGATACCTGCCGGAACGAGAGCCCCAGATTTTGAACTCAAGAACCAACATGGCCGTATCCAGTCGTCGGCTGATCTTCGCGGCAAGCGTATCCTTCTATCATTTCACCCTCTGGCCTGGACCGGCGTGTGTCAGCGCCAGATGGAGGCCTTGGAGATGAATGTTTCTACGTTTGAGGGATTGAATGCCGTGGCCTTTGGCATTAGCGTGGATTCGGCACCCTGCAAAAAGGCGTGGGCTGAGTCGATGAACGTCAAGGAGACGGCGTTGTTGGCTGACTTCTGGCCTCACGGCGGGGTAGCTCAAGCCTTGGGGCTTTTCCGCGAGGATGCTGGCACCTCTCAACGCGCCAACGTCATCATCGATGGCGATGGCATCGTCCGATGGATCAAGGTTTATCCCATTGGGGATGTGCCCGCTCTAGAAGAGGTCCTTGCGTTTCTCAGGGATCTTGACTCGTAATCACAAGAGAAAGAGTACAACAGGAGGAACCATGAAGCTTGGAGAATTGATCAAAGGCGCAGGCCAGGAAGGCAAGGAGAAGCACGTCCCTGTGATTGATCTCATCAATTGCGACGAGTGTGGCAAGAACGCCGTGAGGATCACCGTAGGCAAGGAAGTCGCTCACCCAAATACGATCGAACACCACATTAAGTGGATCGCACTGTTCGGCGTGAAGACTGGTGTGGCCATCCACATCGCAACATTCGATCTAGGCCCGAGCTTCGGAGTCCCAACCGTGGTTGCCCATGTGAACAAGGAAGAATTCAGCGAGCTGATTGCTGTCGAGTACTGCAATCTGCACGGACTGTGGGAATCTTCACTGTCTCTTTAGAGACAGGAAGATTCGAAGCTGCGTACTCGCTCGCGGAGCGAGTACGGTAGAGAACGCGTGAGATTCACTCGTTCTCTAGTCTGATGACGCAGCACACTTCTCGTTGAGCGGGGAGTTGTGAAAACGGGGTCTCATCCGCTGTTTTGCCGAGAGTCCTAGTCGGATGGACGTCCACTAGTATGAGGAGGGCATGATGGCAGAAGTTGGGAACTCATCCGGGGATGAGTTCCCAACTTCTGTTGAATATCCAATAGGAGGTTCTAATGGCTGAACAAGGACGAATCTACGTCTGTGATCTTTGTGGTCAGGAAGTCGAGGTTACCAAGTCAGGCGCGGGCACGCTGGTGTGCTGCGATGTGCCTATGCACGCGAAGTCAGCCTGATGGCTGACTTCGGCAGAGAATGAGCTAAATGCTCATTCTCTGGTTTGGCGACGCAACACCGTTCGTATGCCTGATGGCTGACTTCGGCAGAGAATGAGCTAAATGCTCATTCTCTGGTTTGGCGACGCAACACCGTTCGTATGCCTGATGGCTGACTTCGGCAGAGAATGAGCTAAATGCTCATTCTCTGGTTTGAGTTGATGTCGGAGTATTACAGCCACTGCGTACCAACGTGCTCGTCGAACAAGACGGCTGAGTCCGCGCTGGTGACTCAAAGGCTCTCGCCTGACGTCGTTGGGGGAACGTATCCGTTTGGAGGCATCATGTCTGATGGTTTGATCCCGGCAATCATGTCTAGGCGCGCGCGGCGGGCGATCACGGGGCAGCCGATTGCTCGCGACATCCTCGAGACGATTCTTACGGCGGCGCATCTGGCCCCATCATGTGCCAACAGCCAGCCGTGGCGGTTTGTCGTTGTTGACGAGGAGCCGGCGCTCACCCAGGTCAAGGAGTATCTCTCAGGTGGCAACTACTGGGCCAAGCTGAGTCCCGTCATCGTTGCCGTTGTATCCCGTGCCGATCTGGATTGCCAGATTCCCGACGGCCGTGAGTACCACTTATTTGGCTGCGGCCTGGCCTCGATGAACCTGATGCTGCAGGCAACAGAGATGGGGTTGATTGCTCATCCCATCGCTGGATTCAAGCAGGCTCCGATCAAGACGCTCTTGGATATTCCCGACGATTTCACGCTGATCACGCTCATCATTCTTGGGAACCCAGCAGATACGGATCAGCTGCTTTCCGAGAAGCACCGCCTGGAGGAGGTCTCTGAACGATCTCGGGTTCCCATCAGCAACGTCGTGGCCTGGAATCGATTCACATTCAGTGAGCCTCCTCCATAGTTCTTTTCATGCGGTACGACACGGTCTTATGCGCTAACTCGCTCAAGCAACTGCGATAGCCGAGGATCCTCTAGCCCCGATGCGATCGCATCAGCAAGCAAGATTCCAGCGGCGTCCTCTTGCTTGTCTCGAATGAAGCACAGCGCCAAACCGAAGGCGAGATCTGCAGATTTAGGATAGATGGCTCGTCCCTGCTTGAGCCAGAGAATCGCATCATCTATTCTCCCTCGTGATGCCCATCGATGAGCTGCTTCTTCATAGGATCGAATCGAGATGTTGAATCCGTGCGTCAAGCGGAGCGACTCGAAGTGCTCACTCACCGCATCAATCCCTTGATCGATGCATTCTTCCGAGACACGCCAATCTTTCATCAGCCATAGAAGCCCATCGCGGAATCCCTCGAACGGGCAATGCCCCTCTACATCATAAACACGGTAGCTCACGCGTGGGCTACCCGGTTCAAGTTCCAACAGCAACTTGTTGAAAGCCTTGCAGTCATCAGCAATCGAACCCTGATCATGCCCGCCGGCAAACATGACCAGAGGTGCATCCGTTGACAACTCTGAACTCGCTTGATTCTCAATCATTCGGAACACAAGGCGCTCATCCCAATCCAGCGTGGGGCTGCTGGCAAGATACGCGGAGAACCCGATCATCTGGGATAGATACTCGTAGACCACAGTCAAGGCACTGGCCGACGTTCCACAAAGCATCCGATAGGGACCGGCTCGGTACGTTTCCTCAACAAAGGGAATGAGCTCATTCGCGATGAACTCTAGGAACGCATCTGCCCCACCCCCATGGCGTCGGCCATTGGGA
This sequence comes from Candidatus Atribacteria bacterium, assembly GCA_004525685.1. Taxonomy (GTDB): domain Bacteria; phylum Bipolaricaulota; class Bipolaricaulia; order UBA7950; family UBA9294; genus SPBW01. The sequence goes on along the minus strand of SPBW01000023.1, from coordinate 11,454 downwards.
AGAGTGACTGCCGTAGGTAGCATGTCGCGCGTGCGATCAGTATTTCTGATGCCTACCACGATCATCTCTGGGAGGTGATCCTCCCACTCTGACAGGTGGGCAATCACGCCGCTTGCGCTATGGAAAAGAGTGTCCTCTCCATCTAAGAGATAGAGTACGGGATACGCTTGCTCGCACGTGTCATGGCCGGTAGGAACACGCACGAGAATTTGCCTCTCTTCGCCAAGGATGCTTGATTTCAGTGTCCAGCGTGTTCCAATGGCAATCGGACTCTGTTTAGGTTCTTGGATACTCCTCATGGGTGTGTCTCCTCTAGCTTGGTTTTTCCATCCGTGTGAATGAAGTACGATGAGTGTGTTAATGCTAACAGTTAGAATTATAACCATTAGAGCTCGCACATCAAGAGAGGAGCATGCCGCGTGAAGCACGATGATGTTCTAGAATTGATATCGGCGATCCATCTAGGAATCCGCCGCTATCTCCAGATCGGTCTGGAGACGCAAGACCTGACACTCAATCAGAACAGGCTGATGATGCTGCTTTCACAACGGCCGTTCTTGAATCCCTCGGAGGCTGCCGAATTACTCAGCTGTGATCGTCCAACCGCATCGGTAATCATCCGTAATCTGGAGAAGAAGGGATGGCTGTCCCGACAGCCAGATCCAGAGAATCGTCGCCGTGTCCGCATCGTCCTGACAGATGCAGGTCGAGCCAAGACCAGGCAGACTCTCGCCTGGGGGCGAAAATTTAAGGGTGAATTCGATCCAACGGAGATGTTCGCTGACAGCGAGGCCGATCCTCTCAAACAAGGTTTGGAGAAGATCAACGCCTACATCGTAAACCGGCTTCGCGAACTAGCAGAAGAGTGAATCGTTCTTCTTGAGGCGCCCTTTCCTAGAACAGTCCGTGCAGCATGCCGCCTTCGATGGGGATACTCGCACCGGTGATACTCCCCGCAAGATCGGAAGCAAGAAACGCGACAAGATCTGCGAGTTCTGCCGGCTGGAGGATCCTGCCGATGGGAATGAGGTCTTCCCATTCACGCTGAACAGCTTCCTTAGCTCTCCCAGTAGCTTCGCCTTGTTCTTCGAAGATGGCTCGAAGCCTCGCGGTGTCGAACGCCCCCGGGCAGACGCAATTGACAGTAATGCCCTCCGCAGCCACTTCGTGCGAGAGAGTCTTCGCTAGCGCGACAACGCCGGTGCGAAACACGTTGGACAAGATGAGCCTTGGCGCGGGTTCTTTGACTGTGAACGAGGTGTCGATCACGATCCGTCCCCACCTACGTTCCTTCATTCCGTGCAATACGCCACGGCACATGCGGACAACAGACATCAGCAATCCACTGAAAGCCGCTGTCCATGCATCGTCATCATGGTCTCTGAACAACCCAGGCGGTGGTCCCCCCGTATTGTGAACAAGAATGTCGATGCCCCCGAACTGAGCCGCTGCCGTCTGCAGAATCCTCTCAACGTCAGCCTCCTTGCTCTGGTCTCCCGGAACTGCCAGCGCACGAATGCCGTGCTCTGTCTCAAGTTGTTCACTGGCGCGATGGAGAGCATCAGCACCCCTTGCAACCATCACCAGGTTCACCCCTTCGGCTGCCAGACGTTCGCAGATGGCCAAACCGAGGCCTCGGCTTGCACCCCCAACGAGTGCTGTCTTCCCTCGGATGCGCAGGTCCATTCCCTCTCCCTTTCAGAAACTGCCAACTCCACTGCAATCACACACAACATCATCTTCCTCTTCACGAGTCACGTCTATTCTCGATCGTAATGCTATTGGAAGAGGGAATTCAAAGGATGTGGCCCATGAGCCACATCGTGAGCAGGAGAAGGGCCGTTGTCTTGTCGTTCGCTATCGCACTAGCATCGGTATCTGCCCTGGCAGACGTGTCGTTGGAAGTGAAGTTTGAAGATGTGGCCCCCCCACATAGGGACAGGCGTTCTTCATTCGAATCGCAGAGAGCGTTTTAGGGGTGGAGATTTCCCGTTTGTCTGCCGCAGAAATCAACGACAGCTCCTTTGCTCTAGAGATCTCGAATCTGCAGGCTGATACGTCCTATCAGATCGACTTCTTTGCCGATGCCAACGGAAACGGATCCTACGATGCTCCGCCAGAGAACCATGCTTGGCTCATCGATCTGATGAATGTCCAGTCCAACGACAGCTTGACGTTTAGTCACAATACCAGGTTCACGGACATCGGATGGCTGCCAGCAATCGACGGAATCATTGAGGTTGATGAATATGCTAACAGCATGCTGGGCGCTGCAACGGGTATGTCTGTTTTCTGGTACAACACAAACTCCCTCCTCTACATCGGGTTGGCTTCCCCGGGAGCGGTGTGGCTATCCATCGGCTTTGAGCCTGCGCGTCAAATGCTGGGTGCCAACATACTCCAAGCCGCCGGGGCCGAGGTCACTGGCAGGTCCGTTCATGAATTTGTTGTTTCTCTTGATTCTGGAGACGATCAGGACAAGGCGTTGATGCATGGCACAGAGGTCGTCGTGATTCTTGCCTATCACGCTTCAAGCGACAGCTTGTCCGGGAGACGCAGCAAACGTTCGACCACGACCATCGAGCTTGACGACTAGGAGGATGAATGAAGCTCTTCGCAGACCTGGCCTATGGAACAAACCTCGGCCCCTTTCCCATGATCGCGTGGGTCGGGTTCTTTACCTACGCGGTCATTCTGGCGGCGGCACTTCTTGCTGCGGGCAGAAAGTGGAGCAAGCATCTTCGCCGCGTGCCTCCGCGCGTTCATAGAATACTGGGGATTCTGGCTCTGATCTTGGCGACACTTCATCTACTGATGGGCGTATCAGCGTACGTCTAGGGCGTTTCGCGATGGATCTGCGCCCGTGGAGCTGTGCGATGTCCTTCGCGCAGCGGGATGTGTGTCTCATCTTTCGATATGCCAGAGGGCCCATCTTCTGACCCCCTAGAGTCGCCACTGAAAAAGGACACCATCTTCTGTCTTGCGACTGCAATGAATGTCTCTTTTTTTCCTATTGACTCTGCTCCTACTCAGGCGCTATTCTGCTGCCTCGGAACAACTCCCAAACGCAGATTGACCGGGCGCTAGCGTGCTATACTCATCGCTGGCATTGAGTATGGAGGCGGCATGTACGAGATTATCTGTCCAGCGTGTCGAAGAATGGTTGAAGTCCCCGCGCGCGTGGCTTCTGTTGGCGCTCAATGCAAGTGCCCTAAGTGTTGGGCTATTCTGGAAGCAGTCAACGAGCACCCTCTACGTATGGCGGTCAGCAGCCGGCCATTGGGCAACCTTGTACGAGCAACCAAACATACCAGGTCCGAGCAATCGGAAACTGATGAATAGAGACCCTAATTGGAGGAGACTATGAATACCGTTATGTGTCCAGAATGCGGAGAGGTCATTGCTATCAATCCTGACGAAGTTGAGCTGGCTTCACGTCTTGTTTGCGAAGGCTGCTACTCGACTTTGGAGGTTGTCGCAGAAGACCCGATCGAGGTTGCAGTTGTGGAAGTCGATCCCGACGAAGTCGAGGATGATGATTATGACGAGGATGATGATATCTAGCGATCACATTTCAATATCATGATTGAATTCAAGTGCCCCGTCTGCGGCCAAATGACATCCATCCATGAGGAGAGTGTTTCCTTGGGTGCGGAGGTCCTCTGCCGGGAGTGTGGCGCGATTCTTTTGATAGACAAGGTGGAGCCGCTCGTGCTTACAGAGCTCGACCTAACCGACGACTGATCTATCCATGCACAGGACACTCCCACTCTTGACGTGCGAGAGTGTCCTGTGTATGCAGTTTTCAGATAAACAGAGGAAATCTTGCCTGGTGTGTCGTGTTTTTCTAAGGAGAGCACTTCTTACAATCAAGACCTGAGCACGTCAATGCGCGTCGCAAAGGCTCTCTGCAAGGAGCTCTAGGAACGTCATTCTCTGCGTTGCCTCAGTATTCAACTCGCTGCCCGAACTCGGCACTTTCGACCCATTCGCTGGGGCGATTGAAATACTCAATCCAATTCCCGACAAGCAGGAAATGCGTCTTCTCGATGTCAGCAAGCGTTGAGAAGAGTTTGCTCACAGGGGGATCGCCTGCATCGTTCGCATGCTTGCGATAGAAGGCTTCGGTAGCTCGCTCCATCTCTAAGGCTCGTCGCAGTACTGCGAGAAGATCTAGATCACTGGAGATCGAAGAGGCTCCTCCTTCGACGATGCCCTGAATCCAGCCTCTCGCCTCATCAAGCAAGTCAGATCCTTCGAGTTCTCGAACATCATCCCTTTGGCGCAGCATCCGAGCATGCCGTGCTTCCTCATCTGCTAGAAGGCCAAGGATCTTTCCGGCACTTGGGTCAGATGTCGCCTTGGCCGCGTCTCGATAGGTCCCCTCTGCTTGTGCTTCCAGCCCAATTGCCTGTTCGATGATGGATGTCATGGGTCTCTCCCTTATGTTTCACGTCCGATGATCCAGACTAGCGTTTTCCGGCCGCCCCATCAATTGCGCAGATGCCAACACTCTCCCGAGGTGATTACCCTTCGTCCCAATTCAGTTTCGATGATCAGATGCCCGGCATCATCGATGTCAAGCGCAATGCCTTCGATCGTAGAAACCTCTCCAATGCCGTCCATTCTTACGCGGCATCCCAGTGTCAAGCAGGCTCCGCGATACTCGGATAGATCGAGATGTCCACGCGAAAGGTCCATCAACTCGTGAGCAATCCTGTGCGCCCACGCGTCCCTGCTGATCCCTTCCACATACTGGTGGACGCAGGTTGACGTTTCGAGGGGGGAAGCGACAAGGTTCAGGCCAATGCCGGCAAGTGCGACCCCTCCGGTTGTTTCGATCAATACGCCCGCAATCTTGAGGTCTCTCACGTAGACGTCATTGGGCCACTTGATCCCCGCCTCGATTCCGGCGGATCGAAGAACCCTCGTAATGGCCAATCCCGCCTTCAGCGAGAGCAAGGGATCGAGAGAGAGGATTATCGTGGCGTACAGACCTCCTTTAGGGGAGATCCAGGTTCGTCCGAACCGCCCTCGCCCTTCCGTTTGCTCGTCGGCCAGAATCATGTCCCCCTGCGTGGCGCGGCCTTCCGCGAGGCGCTTGCGCGCCTCCTCTTGTGTCGACGTTACACGAGGGATATGGTGAGTCCTTTGTTCCATCTTCCTCTCCTTGTTCTTGCACTGGCTATTGAAGATTTGGCGAGATGTTCCATTGTAGCGAGTCCGATTCCTTGAACCTGTCTGTCTTCATCAGTAGTCTTGTTCGTACGCTTATTGAGACATCAAGAGGAGGGCCAATGAAGAGAGCATTCCTAACCTCGGAATCCGTGACTGAGGGACATCCAGACAAGATTGCTGATCGCATCTCAGATTCCGTGCTGGACTCTATCCTTTCTGACGATCCACTTGCACACGTGGCTTGCGAGACATTCCTGACCACAGGCTTGGTGTTGGTCGGAGGAGAGATCACGACAACAACGTACGTCGACGTTCCTTCGATCGTTCGCGGGGTCCTGCGCTTCATCGGCTATGACAAGGCGGGCCTTGGGTTCCACTATCAAGATTGCTCTGTTCTTTCGGCGATCAAGGAGCAGTCCCCGGACATCGCGTCCGCTGTCGATCATGCGTCTGAGGTTCGCATCGGCCATTCCGTAGATCCCTACGATGTCATTGGCGCAGGAGATCAAGGGATCATGTTTGGGTATGCTCGATCCGATACTGACGAATTGATGCCCCTTCCCATTGCCTTGGCTCACCGGCTCACGCAACGCTTGTCCGAGGTCCGAAAAGGTGGGACGATCCCCTTCCTTCGGCCTGATGGGAAATCTCAAGTGACCATTGAATATGAGGGTGATCGCCCCGTACGTGCTGCCACTGTCTTGATTGCCGCGCAGCACGATCCCGATATCGAGAACGAGCAGATTCGAGCTGAAATCCTCAAGCACGTCGTCGAGCCGGTTCTCGGCAACTGGCTCGACGATGACACAACGCTTCTCGTTAATTCGTCAGGCCGCTTTGTGATTGGTGGTCCCGCATCCGATGCCGGCGTCACAGGCCGCAAGATCGTCGTGGATACCTATGGCGGATTCGGATCCCACGGAGGCGGCGCCTTCTCAGGCAAGGATCCCACGAAGGTCGATCGATCAGGCTCCTACATGGCTCGCTACGTTGCCAAGCACTTGGTGGCAGCTGGCCTGGCATCCAAGGTCGTTATTCAAGTGGCGTATGCGATTGGGCGTGCTGCTCCCTTGGCGATCACCGTAGATTCGCAAGGAACGGCCTCGTTGCCTGATGCTCGCTTGCAAGAGGCCGTGCTGAAGGTATTTGACTTCCGCCCTGGCGCCATTATCGACCGATTTCAGCTGCGCCGCCCCATCTACGCCCAGCTGTCGGCCTATGGACACTTCGGAAGGCGCGATATCGACTTGCCATGGGAAGCCCTTGATCTCGTTGAAGAACTGAGACGCGCGGCTTCTTAGAGGGCAATCCGAGTTTCCACAACACCCTTCACCAATGAGGCTTCCTGGGCAATGCGCTGTAAGTCAGGAGCACCGCGATGGCGAACCCGATAGGTCAAGGTGACCAAATCGTCTCGTGAGTTCCACTCCCAGTTAACGAGCGTTGCGCGCATTCTCGCAGTGAGACAGTGTTCGTTTGATTGCGCTCGCACGTCATCTTGCGCAGGCGCCTCACCTGCAATGCGTAGCATCTGGTAGATGCGGCTGGGAATCATCGATGCCAGCGCATCGACAATAGCGAGGATGCCAGCGCCAACAAGTCCGCCCGTGACAGCGATCGTCCAAACACCGAGTCCAGAGGCAATGCCAAGCATGGCCACGAACCCAATCGCCGACCTTGATGATCGTTCCTGCTCCCAGAAATCCGATACCCGTGATGACGCCGGCAGCCAGTCGCCCGATTTCCAGGGGAAGACTACTGGCAGGAGAGACACTTGCCTTCACTGGGTTCCAAGCCGCATGAAAGGCGACGATGACAAGCTCCGCCCCTGGTTCCAACCGATAAATAGATGCATTCGCGGTCCTGCAGGACGTCCGTGCAACTCGCGCTCAATGTCCATGATGGCCGATAGTCCCGCAGCGAGACATATACGCCACAAGAAAGACCTCGCCATCACCGGATCAACCTACGTCAGATCCTGTGCCTTCGACTCAATCTTGGATCGGATCAAACCGATCACATCATCGACTTTCATGTCACCAAGATCCTGCTCTGTTCGCAGACGCAAGGCCACAGCATCTGCTTCTTGCTCACGATCCCCAACAACCATCATGTAGGGTATCTTCTGGAGTTGGGCTGTTCGAATTTTGGCATTCATCCGCTCCGACGTTTCGTTGACCGTAGCGCGGATTCCCGCAGCCTTCATTTTCTCGGCGACCTCATGCGCGTAGTCGACGTGGCGATCAGCAATCGGGATGACATTGGCTTGTATCGGTGACAGCCAAACGGGGAATGCTCCTCCATAGTGTTCGATGAGACATCCAATGAATCGCTCTAAACTTCCCAACAACGCGCGATGCACCATGAACGGACGATGTTCCTTTCCGTCTTCTGCAATGTAGGTCATGTCGAATCGGTTGGGGAGATTGAAGTCAAACTGGATCGTCGAGCACTGCCAGGATCGGCCCAGTGTGTCCTTCACCTTGATGTCAATCTTGGGCCCATAGAACGCACCGCCACCATCGTCCACCTTGTAGGGGAGCCCGCGGTCCTCAAGTGCCGCACGCAAGGCGTCTGTGGCCTGTTCCCACTGCGCTTCGTCTCCGACAGCTTTACCTTCATACGGACGCGTCGATAGATAGATTTCGAATTCCTCAAATCCAAACGCCATCAGCATCGTCATGCTGAACGCATACACGCGTCGAATCTCTGCATCGACTTGATCGGGGCGGCAGATGATGTGGGCATCATCGATCGTGAACCCGCGTACACGCATCAGACCATGCAGCACGCCAGAGCGTTCGTACCGATACACGGTTCCCATTTCCGCCATGCGCAAGGGAAGCTCGCGATAGGAATGGCCTTTGGTTTTGTAGATTAGGATCTGATAAGGGCAGTTCATCGGCTTGATGTAGTAGTCGACGCCATCGATGTCCATGGGCGAGTACATGCCGTCCCGGTAGAAGTCGAGATGCCCGGAGATCGACCATAGCTGTGCTTTCCCGATGTGGGGCGTGGCCACAATCTCATAGCCCCCTAGATCATGCTGCTGATACCAGAATTCTTCGATCGTTCGCTTGAGCCGCGCACCCTTGGGATGCCAACACACCAGGCCAGCTCCACCTTCTTCGTGAATACTGAACAGCTCGAGTTCTTTGCCCAATCTGCGGTGATCGCGCTTGGCCGCTTCCTCTTGTCTCCACTCGTAGGCCTCTAGGTCGGCTTTGGTCTCCCACGCCGTTCCATAGATGCGCTGGAGCATTGGACGCTTCTCGTCCCCTCGCCAGTACGCTCCGGCAACAGACGGCAGCTTGACGGCGTCAGAGGCAAGCATGCCTGTAGTCTGTAGATGGGGGCCTCGGCAAAGATCGATGAACTCGCCCTGTTCGAAGAAGGTAATCGTCTCACCTTCGATCTCGCTAAGGTCATCGAGCAATTCGATCTTGTAGTTCTCGTCTAGAGATTGCAACAACTCCCGCGCCTCATTGACAGGGAGTTCCTTGCGCAAGATGGGCAGATCCTGCGAAATGATCGTTTTCATCTCAGCGAGGATCTTGTCAAGGTCGTCTTCAGTCAGGGAGTCGGCCAAATCGAAGTCATAGTAGAACCCTTCATCAATAGCTGGTCCGATCCCTAGTTTCGCATTTGGGAAGAGCCTCTTCACCGCTTGGGCCATGACATGCGACGCCGTGTGCCGGATCGTCTCCAAGACCTGCGGTTCCCCTTTCGTGAGGACCGTAAGCGAGCCATCCTGGATCAGGGGGTCGCGTACGTCTTTGAGTTCTCCGTCCACAAGGGCGCATACGGCGGCCTTGGCCAACCGAGGTCCAATGCTTTCGACCACACTAAGAATCGTAGTCCCGGCTTCGACCTCCTTGACCGATCCATCCGGTAGAGAGATGCGGATCATGTTATTTCCTCCATTGGGTATTCCATGCTCGATCTTACCACGAAATCAAGTGGCGCCCTACAGAATGGTTCGCCCGCTACAAGATGTAGCGAGACAGATCGGGATCCTTCACGATGTCTTGTAGATGATCATCGACATAGGCCTTGTCGATGACAACGGTTTGACCGCGAAGTTGATCGGCGTCAAATGAGATGTCCTCAACCAAGCGCTCCATGACTGTCGTCAGACGGCGGGCTCCAATATTCTCTGTCGTCATATTCAGTTCATAGGCAATATCGGCAATGGCTGCCACTGCGTCTTCGGAGACGACAAGTTCGACACCTTCTGTCGCCATCAGCGCGCGATACTGCGTAACCAATGCATCTTTGGGTTCACACAAGATTCGCCTGAAATCGGCTGCAGCCAGATTGTCCAATTCCACTCGGATGGGCAAGCGTCCCTGCAGTTCTGGGATGAGGTCCGATGGTTTGGACATGTTGAAGGCTCCGGCAGCAATGAACAGAACATTCTCCGTGCTCACCGTGCCATAGCGTGTGCGAACCGAGGTGCCTTCAAGCATCGGAAGCAGATCTCGCTGCACACCCTGGCGAGACACGCCAGGACCGCCCGTCTCTTCGCGTCCACCTGCTGCAATCTTGTCCAGCTCGTCAAGAAAGATGATTCCCATCTCTTCGGCGAGCTGCAGGCCCGCTTGGCGAACCTCATCCATATTGATCAGGGAATCGAGCGCCTGCTCAAACAGGATGGCACGTGCTTCTCGGATACGCATGCGCCGCTTCTTCTTTGAGCTGGGAAGCAGCTCAGATAGCATACTGCCCATGTCAATGCCCATTTGATCCATGCCGTCTTGCGAGAAGACCTCAACCTGCGGATTGATTGACTCTTCGACCAATACCTCGATATGGCGTTCTTCTAGCTCTCCATCTTCCAGTTTGTCTCGCAGCTTCTCGCGCGTCGATCGCGACGCTGGTTCGCTCGTTACGTCAACGGGCTCACTATCCGACTCACTGGCATGAGATGTAGGCAGCAACGCGTCAAGGATCTCTTCTATCACCAAGCGCTCTGCTTCTTCTTCTACACTCAAGATTTCTTCTTCGCGCACCATGTCGATGGCCGTGTCCACCAGATCGCGCACCATCGACTCCACATCGCGGCCCACGTACCCTACTTCTGTGAACTTCGTCGCTTCGACCTTGACGAAAGGACAAGTTGTCAGTCTCGCCAGCCGCCGCGATATTTCTGTCTTGCCTACTCCGGTAGGCCCAATCATGAGGATGTTCTTAGGTTTGATCTCTGCACGAATTTCTTCGTCGACGAACTGCCTGCGCATGCGGTTTCTTAGAGCAATTGCCACGGACTTCTTGGCAGCAGCTTGGCCGACGATGTACTTGTCTAACTCAGACACGATCTGGCGCGGTGTCAGTCCATCCAAATGGGGATTCGGGACTTCAACAATCTGAGACATCGGATTCCTTTACCAGTGGATTTCTTCCAGGGTGATTTGATCGTTCGTGTAGATGTCGATCTCAGCGGCAATCTCCAAGGCTCGACGTGCAATTTGTGTGGGAGGCATTGCCTCAGATGCAGACAACAACCCCTTGGCAGCAGCCAGAGCATAGGGGCCGCCAGAGCCTATCCCGATGACGCCTCCATCTGGCTCGAGCACATCGCCAACACCCGAGATCATGAGCAGCCCTTCTTTGGATACGGCCACAATCACGGCTTCCAGATGTCGAAGAATGCGATCAGTTCGCCATTCTTTGGTTAGTTCTACAGCCGAACGTCGGAGCTGGCCATCATACTTCTTCAGCTTGCCTTCAAACTTGTCGAGTAGCGAGAGACAATCGGCTGTTGCCCCAGCGAATCCTACAAGAACCGAGTCCTCATGAAGGCGATAGACTTTCTTGGTGTGCTTCTTGATGATCATATTGTCCAAGGTCGCTTGTCCGTCACTGGCAACGACGGCTGTACGTGTGGACTCTGAATAGAGACCCAGTATGGTGGTGCTTTTCACGTAAGACATAAGGCTCCTATTCTAGTCTTGTTGCCCGTTAGCTTCAATCACAGTTACTGCCAGCAACAGAACCAGGGATAACGTTGTCAAATAGCTGATCCCTATTCGTTGGTGCTATTCCCTCTCTAGTAGTAGTAGTAGGCTTGTGAACAACTGGCCTTTCTGAAGGAAAGGCCGTAGCTATTACTGTTTGCTCAATCAGATTCTGCCAACACTATGGGGAAAGAAACACGCATCCTGTGGACAATCCTTGTGGAGAACTTGACGCTGATTCTCTCCCCAGAGTTTCCCCATCATGAGGGAGTGCTTCACCAGGATCTGCACAGGAACTCAACAGATGAGCGAAGTGCTG
>SPBW01000043.1 GCA_004525685.1 Candidatus Atribacteria bacterium | reverse complement strand
CCCTCGATCTTCCAGCGTCAGATTGACTTCATCCAGAAGAGCGGGATTGTGACCGCGATGGTTGGGTTGCTCCAGGCAATCCCTGGCACGAAACTGTACGAGCGCCTCAGCAAGGAGGGCCGGCTGCGGGATGGCGTGACGGGTGACAATGCAGACGGAACGACGAACTTCGTCCCAAGGATGAGCTTCGAGACACTGCAGGCGGGACACCGCAGGATCATGCAGACCATCTACTCCCCGCGCCTGCACTATCGACGCATCAGGGTCTTCCTACAGGAGTACAAGCTCCCGAAGAACAAGGTTCATCTGGACCTCCAGCACATGCTGGCTTTCTTTCGCTCCATCTACCACCTGGGGATTAAGAGCCGCGGAAGATTCCACTACTGGAAGCTTCTGGTGTGGACACTCTTCCGCCGCCCTAGCGCTTTCCCTCTCGCGATCACCCTAGCCATATACGGCTACCACTTCCGCAAGAGCTTTGGATGACCGGTCCCAAGGAGTCCAGTGACCTTCACCCCGGAATCCGGTCCCTCTCCAGCGCTAATTCCTGTCCGTGATGAGCTGCGACTGTGAGATAGCAGCATATCTCTCGATGCCAGGCCTCAATAGGCTTTCCGAGCGTAACAGGACGTTGAGAGTAGTCATCCATCACCATGCAGCCGCCAACGAGCGCGTTCTACATTCAGTCCACCAGGCTCCAAACTGCCTTTCTTATCTAGATCTCGGAGATGCTCGCCGATAGGCACGCCTACCTTCCCTCCCGAAGACGGCAGTTCGTGCTGGTTTCGACATGACGTTTGGACCGAATTCCTGGGTGAAGGTCAGATCAACGTGTCCCCAGTCTCCGAATCGAAGACGTGCAATGTCTGCAGGTTGACCTTCAGGTGGATCTCCGAGTCGACCTCGACCATCGTGTGTGGATCGAGGCTAGCGACAATCTGGGTTTCCTCGATGCGCCCATAGACAAGCAGCGTGTGACCGAGCTGCTCCTTGACGATCACCTTGAACGTCAACGCGTCGGTTGTGTCGGACGTCGGAACGTCAAGATCCTCGGGACGAACACCCATGACGACGCGTGACGGGAGAGTATCCAGCGACCGCGCTGTCGGGAGTACAATGCGGAAGCCGTCGCCAGAGAGGATCGTTCTGCCACCCTCGTACGACGCCGAGGCTGGAAGAAGGTTCATCGCGGGACTGCCGATGAAGCCTGCTACAAACTGATTCGATGGACAATCGTAGGTTTCTTGCGGCGAGGCGTACTGCTGGATAACGCCATCCTTCATTACGGCGATGCGATCGCCGAGCGTCATGGCTTCGACTTGGTCATGCGTCACGTAGACGGTTGTCGTCTGCAACGTGTGATGTAGCTCTTCCAGCTCAGTGCGCATCTGAACGCGCAGCTTTGCGTCAAGATTGGAAAGCGGTTCGTCGAACAGGAACACCTTTGGATTGCGCACAATCGCTCTGCCCACAGCGACGCGTTGACGCTGCCCTCCCGACAGCTCGCGAGGCTTGCTCTTTAGCTTCTCTTCGATGCCAAGCAGCTCAGCCGCTTCCTGCACACGCTGGTTGATCTTGTCCTTGGGATACTTGCGAAGCTTGAGGCCGAACGCCATATTGTTGAACACGTCCATGTGCGGATAGAGCGCATAATTCTGGAAGACCATCGCAATATCTCGATCCTTGGGTGGCACACAATTAACGACGCGCTCGCCGATGCGGATCTCACCTGCAGTTGCTTCCTCCAGCCCGGCGACCATCCGCAGTGTGGTGGTCTTTCCGCACCCAGAGGGCCCGACAAGGACAGTGAACTTGCCATCCTCAATTGCCATCGTGATATCGTCAACCGCCGTGAACTCGCCGAACCGTTTTGTAATGCTCGTGAGAGTTACCCCTGCCATGTCCGTATTCCTCCTTGCTGAGTATCGATCTTGCGAGGATACCGTTTACTTGCAATCTGTCAGGACATCCAACAAGCCGTTCCTACTTACCATGTTCATGTCTCAGATGGGTCCCTCGGGTCACTACTACATCAACTCCGGTTCCGGCTACGTTTGCCAGGATCACGTCTCCGATGGCAACCGGAGCCCTTGCTACGGCTCCTTGAATCTCGCTACGTGCCTTGGAGACAAGCGCACGAGAGATTGGAGTTGCCGTCTTCACACTGATCAGAGGCTGCTCTCCCCCAAGAACGAGAACCGATGTCGTCAATGTTCTCTTCGGATCGAGCAACTCGTCGAGGGCATAATGCTTTCCCTTGGGACATCGATTGCCGTCTACGTGCAGAGTCTCCTCGGACGGTTCACCCTGGTAGCCCACTTCAAGTTCACATCCGTTTGGGCACAGGATGCAGGTGACAATTCGCGTGGTCATGTTGATCGCACCTCCAGCCCGCTTTCATCAAAGGGATGATCGGTCGCGACGCTCATCTGAACCATGCTTGCTGGATGTGCGCGGCGAAGCTTTTTCGTCGCCAGAGATGAATCCCCTGCGTTGACACAAATTGTGGCTTCGTCTCGGGGCGCGGTCACCCGAAATGAGAGTAAGAGTTCCTGGGTCGAACGATCGGCGGACTGCGGCACAACATAACGAACACCATCTCCGGCCGAAATCGGAACCCTTGCGGCCGCGTTTGACGATCGATACCCGCCCAAGGCGAAGGCGGCCGCGCTACGGCCTGCACGGTCCCCTTCTTCCGCAGCCCAATCGGCCAAGTCATGAATATGAAGCACATTCCCGCAGGAGAAGATCCCTTCAACATTCGTCATATAGCGCTCATCCACGGATGCTCCCGATGTGGCTGGATCGATCTGAATCCCCGCTTGGCGCGAGAGCTCGTTCTCTGGAATCAGGCCAACTGAAAGAAGCAGCGTGTCACAGGGGATTCTGAACTCGCTTCGTCGAATGAACTCTCCTACTTCATCGACCTTGGCGACTGTCACGGCCTCGACCCGATCGCGTCCATGGATGTAACTCACGGAATGAGAAAGGTAGAGGGGAATGTCATAGTCTTCGAGACACTGAGTGATATTGCGAGCCAATCCCGATGGATACGGTAGCTTCTCGATCACCGCGCTGACTTCAGCTCCCTCCCACGTCAAGCGGCGGGCCATAATCAAGCCGATGTCTCCCGAGCCGAGAATGACAACGCGTTGGCCGATGCGGATGTTTGCCATGTTCGTCAACCATTGAGCCATGCCCGCAGTGTAAACGCCAGCTGGCCGCGTGCCGGGAATCTGGATCATTCCACGTGTGCGCTCTCGGCATCCCATCGCCAGGACGATCGACTTCGCACGAATGCGGGATCGCTTTCCAGACGTGGTACAGATGATTTCGCGATTTCGCGATAGGTTTGACACGAGAGTATCTGTGCAAGCCGTCACGCCTGCTTCGAGCGCTTCTCGCACGTAACGATCAGCGAACTCGGGCCCCGTCAGAATCTTGCCAAAGGCGTGAAGGCCGAAACCGTCGTGAATGCACTGATTGAGAATACCCCCCAGCTGGACGTTGCGATCGACAAGGAGTACATCGGCTCCTTCGTTTGCAGCAGCAGTGGCGGCCGCCAGACCTGCAGGACCACCTCCGATGACAACGACGTCAGTTTCTCTCGTGGAATCAACCATGGTCTTCCTCCAGAAGACGCCCCACGAACATGGGAGAAGTCGGCCCCCTTAGCTGGAAGGCCGTCGGCTCCCAGCCGTATTCCTGCTGAAGAATATCGACAATGCGGGGCAAGCAATACCCTCCGTTACACCTTCCCATCATTGCCCGGGAGCGGTACTTGATCCCGGCAAGAGTTCTGACGCCGAGAGGATTGTTCAGTGCTTGCAGGATTTCGTGCTTGGTCACTCCCTCACAACGGCAGACGATGTCACCATGGTCCGGGATCTCGCGAACCAACCGTTCTTTTTCTTTCTCGGGAAGTTCGTCGAATCGCAGCGGCCAACGCCGCAGCGAAATCTCTTCAGCAGTCTTCGGCTTGAACGGCTCCTCATTGCGAATAATCTCGTCAACAATGTGTCGCGCAATTGCGGGAGCGGCCGTGAGGCCCGGTGATTCGATTCCAATGAGGTGGATCAGCTGAGGATGATTCGGTGTCCTTCGGAAGAGGAAGTCTCCGAATCCACCCACTTCGGGTGACGTCTGCTTCGATCGAACGCCTGCATAGGCGCCGATCACTACCTGTGGGGGAAGATCTGACCACAATGTCTTTGCTTCCTCAAGCAAACGATTTGCCGTAGAGCCCGTACAGCATCTCGTTTCAGGATCAGAGACGTATTCGTTCGAGGGCCCAAGCAGCACGTTCCCGTCCATGGTTGGGGTGATGTGAACTCCGAGACCGGCACCGTCCGCCTGCGGAGCCGGGTAGATCGACATGCTCAACTTCTCGCCGACCTGCTTGTCCAGCAATAAGTACTCGCCAACGCACGGATACAGATCCGGTGCCTCTGAGTCGATGGATTGAGCCAGCCTCCCTGAGTGAATACCGGCGCAATTGATGATCCAGCGGCCACGCACGGTGTCTGACTTGGTATGAATGGCGTAGCAGTTGTGTTGATGCTCGATGCCGACAGCTTCGGTCGCTAAGTAGAAGTTGGCTCCATTGACTGCCGAGTCTTCTGCCATTGCCAGTGTGAGAGCGTAGGGAGAGACAATGCCGCTGGTGGGAACATGAAGTGCGGCGATCGCCTCGATGCCCGGTTGAAGCTTTGCTGCCTCAACCCCCGAGATGATCCGCAAGTCGGGCACTCCGTTGGCCTCGCCCTGCGCCTTCAGCCGCTCCAGCTCCGAGACCTCTTCCTCGCACATGGCGACGACAAGCTTCCCGCAGATCGAGTAAGGCACGTTCAATTCCTCACACAGCTGTGTAAGAAGTCGACGCCCCTCCATACAGAAACGGGCTCGCAAGGTTCCCGGCTTGTAGTTGATTCCAGCGTGGATGACTCCCGAATTGCGGGCACTTGCTGCCATGCCTACATCGCTTTCCTTCTCTACGACGGCAACGGAACACGCAAAGCGGGTTAGATGTCTGGCAAGGGCAGATCCGACGACTCCCGCGCCGATGATGACCACATCGAAGGTCGGCTTCATCGACAGTTACCTCCTGACTTCACGTTCCCGCGCGGACTCATGTTGCTGCTCCATTCGATCGACAAGCCACTCGGATCGCATCCGACACGAGAAGTAATCATGGGGCGATTTGCCATCCACTCTATCCTTCAGCGCTGTCTTCCCCGATGGGAGTGAGATCGAATGGGACGCCAATTTGTTCGCCGACCGCTTTCAGCGCATCAACGACTGGTGCGATCACGGGAACCCCGTTCGTAGCGCAGCGCTCTGCATGGCTGAATTCCTTCTCCCCATGGATGTAGATGCGATCGTGACCGGGCGTTTTGGCCCCCCCTTTGATCCGTTGGATCAATTCATCCATGTCTGCCTTGAACTCTTCGGCGGGGCGGAAGAGATCAACTTTCAAAGCCATGAAGAAGTGTCCCACATCAGCTTGTCCCGGGTTGTTGGGATGGCCAACGCCAGTTGAAAAAGCCGCTCCTGGCAAAACCCCTGAAAGAATATCGACCAGGAGAGCAAGACCGTACCCTTTGTAGCCTCTCATGATGTCGTTGCCTCCGAGTGGCAGCAACGCGCCACCATCGAGCACCGCATCGGGGAACTCAGTGAGGTTCCCGTCTTTATCCATGCCCCAACCAACAGGAATCGTTTCTCCGGATTCGTGGTAGACGGTGACTCGTCCAATGGGGACGATGCTGGTCGCCATATCCAGAACGTATGGGTGCTCCGTCCCCGCGGGAACAGCAACAGCGATTGGATTGGTTCCAAGCATCGCCGTTCGCCCGTAGGTTGGAGCAACCAGCGGCTGAGAATTGGTAAGACTCACTCCGATCATGTCATGTGGAAGTGCCATCATCGCATAGTAGCCGGCAATTCCGTAGTGATTGCTGTTGCGAACCGTAACGGCGGCAATCCCAGAATCTCTAGCTTTCGCGATACAGCGTGCCATCGCCTTATGTGCTACTACAGGGCCCAGACCGTTCCCTCCGTCAAGGCTGGCGCTAATCGGGGTTTCATGGACAACTGAAACCACAGACGCTGCATTGACGAGGCCTTGTTGGAGACGATCTCCGTAGTATGAATGAAGACGGATGATCCCGTGCGAATCAACGCCCCTCACATCGGCAGAGATCAATACATCCGCCATAACTCTGGCATCCTCTTCGGAGACGTTGAATCTCATCAAGAAACGCTGTGTGTAGATCCTTAGATCGCTTGCCTCAAACAGATATCGACGGGGCACGGCTCCTCCTGCATATCTTGGCAAGTCAGTGTACGAGTATGGAATAAAATTTCAAGGCGAGGAAATATTACTTGACTCGTGCTGAGCCAACCCCTAGAATGCATCCCATTCAGACTTCGGAGGAAGGTGATCGGCATGAAAGGTATGGCGAGAGCAGCGAAACCTCCAAAGAGTGTCCTGCAAAAAATAAACGGGATGAGACACCAATTTTCTCTAGTCGATACGAAGATCGCTGACTACCTTGTCACGTCATCATTTAGGGCAATCCGCAACTCGACCGAAGAGATTGCCAACGCATCGGGGACAAGCCAGGCCTCGATCATCCGCTTCTGCCAAAAGCTTGGGTACACGGGAATCAAGGAACTCAAGATTGATCTGGCCCAGGAAGTTGGCAATCTCCCTCCAGCAGCAGTTGTATCGACAGACCTTCCGGGAGATGAGTCCGATTATGTTGCGGGGATGTTGCGCCAGGGTATCTCGGGCTTGCAGCGAAGCGTCGTGTCGTTGGATCGAAAGATGCTGATCGACGCCGTGCACAGAATCGCGGGAGCCCGGATCGTTGACATTTATGGCGCAGGCGAATCCTATGTTGTCGCAAAGGATCTGCAGATCAAACTGAGGCGCCTCGGTGTTATTGCCAATCTGGATCCAAATCCACATCTGCAGGCCATATCTGCCTCAGCATTGAAGGCTGTTGATGTGGCAATCGGGATCTCGTTCTCAGGATGTACTCAGGATACCGTAGACGCACTGGCCATCGCAGCTGAAAATGGTGCTACAACAATTGCCATTACCAATTTCGCAGATTTTCCTCTCTCGGAGCACGCAGATATTGTCTTGGAGACAAACGCGGTTGATGTTCTCTCCCCCTATGGGATCGTGCTATCGCGTCTTTCTCATCATTTCATCGTAGATCTGATCTTCGGAGGCATGTTGGTAACTGAACGAGATCGTTCCGGGAAAGCATACGAGCATTATACAAGAATCATCCAAAGGAAAATGTCGTAATATGAGCAAACTGGTTCATCGATTGAAATCTCTTTTGCAGCATGGCGAACTCTGGATGATAGGGACGGCACTTTGCTATGCCGTGGCAAATCTGTTTGATCAGATCGCGATGGTTCAGGCAGATCCATTTGTCGCATCGACAATTAAAGCCTTGCTGGTCTCCTTGTTCGCGTTGGCTGTTCTGATCTTGTCGCGGAACAGATTGGGGTTGTCTACCAAGAGCCGATCCTATTGGAAAGGTGCGGCTCGCATATACATTGCTGCGGGTGTCGTGTCAGAAGTCATTGGAACGGCAGCCTTTCTTCAGGCAATGAAAGTCGGCGGGATCAACATTGCTACACCCATGGTGCAAACTTGGGTAATCTGGTCGGCCATCGGGAGCGTACTGTTCCTCAAAGAGAAGGTACACGCCAAGACGTTCATTGGGTTGGCCTTGGCCTTGGTTGGATTATTGGGACTCACGTATTTCCAGCAACGAGGGATCCCATTCACACCCGACTGGCCTAAGGGAATCCCGTATGGTCTCGTCGCTGCACTCGGATGGGCCGGTTCTACAATCCTGATTCGAAAAGGGCAAACTGAGGGGATCAATCGCTACGTTGGAATGTTCATGCAGTTCACAGCAGCTTTGGTCGGGCTACTCATCGTCATTGCCCTAACGCAACGCGGAAATCTCTTCGCGCAGATTCCCACCGAAACATATCTCTATCTGATCCTGTCCGCCATTGTAGCTGGAGTTCTCGGCATGATTTGCATGTATACAGCTCTGAAACTGTCCCCGATCGAGAAAGTAGTTCCGATTATAGCTGGCTACCCAGTTCTAGCGGCACTTGGAGGAGCGCTCTTCCTCGGGAATTACCTCAACCTCGGGATGATGGGGGGAATCGTGCTGGTGGCCGCAGGTGTCGCGGTATGTCAAGGAAGAGTTCTGCTCAATCGAAGGAGGCGTTCGTAGTGAAAGCAGCTGTCTTGTACGGTCCAGAAGATCTTCGGATTACTGAATGTGAGAAACCGAAAGTAGGATGCAAAGAGGTACTCGTACGAATCGCAGCGTGCGGAATCTGCACGCTGGAGCAGAGGCTATTCTTGGGGGATCAGAAGATATTCTATCCGCTTGTTGCTGGACATGAAGCTTCCGGTATCGTCGAAGAAGTTGATGAACAGGTCCTAGCCGATCTGAAACCGGGAGACAGAGTGGCCCTCGATCTCCTGAACCGTTGTGGAGAGTGCTACTTCTGCCGGATCGGCAGTGATCACTTGTGCGAGAATCGGTTCAAGAAGGGCCTCAATCTCATGGGGGGATTCGGCGAATACGTGAGCGTACCGGCGGCGCAACTATTCAAGATAAGTCATGGATTGACGTTTGAAGAAGCAGCGTTGACTGAGCCTGTTTCTACATGTGTCCATTCCCTGAATAGCTTGAAGTTGTCTGCTCAGGAAACGATCGTGATTTCCGGTGTCGGGATCATGGGGATGCTTCATGTTCTCCTCGCGAAGCTCCGCGGTATTCAGGTCATCGCAAGCGACATTGATGATTCGCGGCTGAAGCAAGCCGAAGCTCTCGGTGCTGACATAGTTGTCAATCCTGAAGAATCTCCGCTACGCGATGTAGTGAAGCAAGCTACATCTGGACGTGGCGCCGATGCTATCGTCCTAGCAACACCCGCACAGAGCGCATTCACGGATGCATTGTCCTCAGTTCGCCTGGGTGGGCGGATCGCATTGTTCGCCAAATCGAGTAAGGGATTCGAAATTCCCGTCAGTCCTGACCATTTGCACGCGAAAGAAATCACCCTCATAGGTGTTCAGGGCCGTACAAGCCGAGACTTCCAGGAAGCAGTAGCGCTTCTGAACCGCGGTCGACTCGACTTGAGACCTCTCGTCTCGAATACCGTTCCATTGGAGCAGATAGAAGAAGGAATGAAGTTGGCTCTCGATCGTTCTACCTATCGAGTGGTCGTTCGGATGAATACGTAATGGCACGAAAGGACAAACAGGAATGAGAATTGGGAAAGCACTGCGTCTGAAGCGCATCTTCGCAAGTGATGGCAAGAGTCTCGTTGTTGCAATGGATCATGCATCCATCATAGGCCCGAAGGGAGCTCTCGCGAACCCTCAAGATATGGTGGAGAAAGTGCTTGCGGGGAAACCAGACGCTATCTTGACGACCAAAGGAATGCTGCAGGCAACCCACACGATTCAGGATCCGGATGTGGCAGTGATCCTTCGTATCTCCGGTGGATTCACCATGCTGGGCGATCCGACAGATTTCCAGGATCGAATCATCTCAAGCGTCGAACAGGCAATCAAGTATGGCGCTGACGGTGTAGCGATCACGGTCAAGTATGGACACAAGAATGAAGGTCAATTCATCGAGGCTGCGTCGTTCATAGCTGACAGCTGCAGTGATTGGGGAATCCCCCTCATGGTTGAAGTCTGGCCAGCAGGGCCGAACGTGAACGATCCAAGCGACCTAGAGGCAGTGAAGCTGGGTTCCCGCGCTGCCGCCGAAATCGGTGCCGATATCGTTAAGACGTATTACACGGGATCAAGGAAGAGCTTCGAGGAAGTGTCCTCGGGATGTCCGATTCCGGTAGTTATTCTCGGAGGCGCGAAAGGCTCGACAGAGGATCTGTTCAAGATGATCGCCGATTCTCTTGCCAGCGGGAGCGCTGGTGTCGCGATGGGCAGGAATGTGTGGGGGCACGAGGATCCAAAGCGTATGGTCGAGGCGATCAACGGTCTGGTTCATGGCGGTTGGACCGTTGATGCGGCGTTGGAGTCATTGGTGGAAGGGTAGGAAATATGGCGCGAGAAGAAGGTGCGCTAGGACGTTACCGATGGTACCGATCGAGAGAGAGTCGCATTGCTTATTTGTTTCTTCTCCCGGCAATCGTGATCTTTCTTCTGTTCACTGCGTTTCCGTTCTTCCATTCGTTGTATTTGAGCTTCCACAAATGGTCGATCCTCACTCCCAACAAACCGTTCGTCGGGCTCGGCAACTACAGGGCTCTCTTTGCGAACGCCGATTTTTGGAACGCGGTGAAGAACACGTTGGTTTACACGCTGGGCGTCATTCCCGGGACCACCGCATGCTCTCTGGGGATCGCGCTCTTGCTGTGGAAGGGGATTAAGGGACGCAATGTCCTAAGAACCATCTACTTCCTCCCTGTAATCACATCGCTCGTTGTTGTCGCCATTGTCTGGAGTCGAATCTTCGACGCCCAATACGGGCTGATGAACCAGTTGCTAGATCTCGTCGGGATTCACGGACCGGCCTGGCTCTATAAGCCGGGTTGGGCGATGGCTGCGGTCATCTTCACTTCGATCTGGAAGAACGCTGGGTTCTACGCCGTAATCTTCCTGGCTGGCTTGCACGGAATCCCCGATATGTACTATGAGTGCGCCAAGCTCGATGGGGCAAACTCAATCCAGCAATTCTTCCATATCACGATGCCCCTGCTACGGCGATTAACGGCGTTGGTCGTCGTGATGCTGACCCTTAACTCGTTCAAGGTGTTCACGTTGGTCGATGTTATGACAGGCGGCGGACCCATGCGGAGCACGGAGACGTGGGTCAATTACCTCTATCGCCAAGGATTTCAATCGCTACGCATGGGGTATGCATCTGCTGTTGCTTGGGTCCTGTTCTTCGTAATCCTGCTCATTACGCTTTTTCAGATGAAGTACATCGGAGGCAAGAGAGATGCCATCGGTCAGTGACAACGCGCGTGTGTTTCGAAAGAGCGTAGGCCTAACCCTCAGGTATGTTGTCCTTATCATAGGGGCCGCCATTGTTGCGTTCCCGTTTCTGTGGATGATCTTCACCTCATTCAAGGAGCCGGCAGACATCTTCAGCAGAACATTCAGACTCTTTCCTAGAGAATGGAATTTCTCCAACTACGCCAGCGTTTTCGAGTTCATCCCATTCGCAAGTATGTACCTAAACAGTGTCATCGTGGCTATGGTGATTACGATATCCCAGCTCTTCACAAGTGCTTTGGCGGGCTATGCTTTCGCGCGTCTGAAATTCCCCGGGCGCGAAGTGCTATTCTATGCCTTCCTCGCGACGATGATGCTGCCTGAACAGGTCCGGATTATTCCATCGTTCCTGCTCCTGAAACAGATGCATCTTATCGACACCCACTGGGCTCTCATCCTTCCTTGGATGGCAGGACCGTTCGCCGTCTTCTTCATGCGTCAGAGCTTCATGGATATTCCACAATCCCTGTTTGATGCAGCCAGAATCGATGGTGCCGGTAATGGCAGGATTCTCTTTCGGATTGTGATTCCATTAACCAGGAACATCTTCCTCACGTTGGGAATCTTCACGTTCATGTGGAGTTGGAACATGTACCTATGGCCGCTGGTCATGACCCATAGCATGTCTATGCGAACCCTACCTGTAGGCCTTTCCATGTTCCAGAATCAGATGGGAACAAATTGGGCTGCACTGATGGCTGCAAGTGTGATGGCGATCACCCCCATTGTGGTCGCCTTTTTCTTAGCACAGAGGAAATTCATGGAAGGGATCACCCTCACGGGGATCAAATCCTAAATACCACGGCTCGAGAACGAGGAGGTGGTGCCCAACACGCAAAAGCGATTCGCGCGAATGTGGAACTTCGAGGACATCCAAGGAGGCAATGAGAAATGATGAAGAAGCATGTTGCATTATTACTAGGAATTGCTTGCATTCTGTTGGCAAGCGCGGCCACACTGGGACAGGTGGAGATTGACTATTGGCACTTCTATGGTGGAGCCATCGGCACGAACCATGAGCAGGCCGTCGCAGAGTTCAACGCAACCCATCCCGACATTCAAGTCACATCTCAGTACATCGGAAATGCCTGGACGGGTCGAGACAAGTTGCTAACGGCGGTCGCAGCAGGAACTCCGCCGGACATCTGCCTTGTCGATGATTATTGGATTCCCGAACTTGCTGCGACCGGGAACATTCTCAAGCTCGGCGATTACATCAGCGCGAACACTGTTCTTGACGTCTTCGACCTGTTCTGGCAAAGCGCCAAATATGAAGGCGAAATCTGGGCGATGCCCTACGCAGCAAGCAATATTGTCCTCTACTACAACAAGGACTTGTTCCGAGCGGCTGGTCTGGATCCCGAAGCTCCGCCCACGACGTGGGAAGAACTGCGAGATTACGCCAAAGCGTTGGCCAAGGATCTTGATGGCGACGGCCAGATCGACCAATGGGGCCTTATCATGCCCACGACTTCCAGTGCAGGTGTAATCTACGACTTCCTTCCCTATTTGTGGCAGAACGGTGGAGAGCTGTTTGACGAGAGCAATACTGAGTGCGCGTTTGATAGTGACCAAGCCGCTGCTGCGCTGCAGTTCCTGCAGGATCTGATCTACGTAGATAAGGTCATGCCGCTAGCTCCGCCCTCACAGGGTTTCGAGACGGGTGTTGCTGCCATGATACTCACATCGAGTTCAAAGCTTCAGACCTACGTACCTATCGTGGAATTTGAGCTAGGCGTTGCCGTTCACGTGATGAACGATGAGCTGATGAAGCCGGTGACCGTTGCCGGCGGGAAACTCTTCACGGTGTTCAACGAGGAAGAGGTGGAAGCTGAGCTCGTATTCATCAACTGGATGACCAACGCCGAGAACAACACAGCCTGGAGCATGGCTACCGGATACACGCCTTTGAGTAAGTCGGTCGTTGCTTCGGACGCCTTCCAGGCGTACCTGGATGCAAATCCGAACTCGAAGCCAGCGATCGATCAGATTCCCTACACTCGGGCGCGACCGAACATCGCTGCGTATGGAGACATCTCGCGCGTCGTCGGCAACGCTATCGAGGCGGCTTTGCTTGGCCAACAGGATCCTGCTACCGTGCTTGCCTATGCGATCGCGGAAGCCAATCAAGTATTGGCGGATTGGGTGGAGCGGCTGCAGCAGTAGTGGCGTTCAAGTGACTGTTTGGCGACCTCGGCAGGCGCTCTGTGAGCGACCTGCCAAGGTCGTCATTGTCGATAAGCGCAAGAGTTGCTAGAGAGGCAAGGCGATCAAAATGAAGATTGGTACAACGTCCATGGTTTTCTGGCAGACGGGCCTCTCGGAAGGAATTCAGACGGCGGCTCGACTGGGGTTCGACTCGATCGAAATCTGGATCAGCCACTTCCAGAAGGAGACGGGACTATCTGCTGCGGCATTAGCCGAGCTGCTAGAACAGTCTGGAATGTCCTGCACTATTCATGCACCGATTCTCGATATCAACATCGCGTCAGTAAATGCTGGAATCCGACGCGAATCCACTGCTCAGCAGATCGAGGCAGTGGAGCTTTGTGCAACGCTGGGAGGCGAACTAGTCGTCATTCACCCGGGTCAGCTTTCCTCCAAACGAAGTGACCCAGACAAGCATTGGAAACATCAAGCTGATTCGTATGTTCAGATCCTGGAAGCAGCTCAGGCGCAGGGCGTCATCGTCACCGTCGAGAACATGGAATGGAACAAAGAGAACGAGCTCATTCGCACGGCCTCTGACATCAAGCGTCTCCAAGGAATGATTGGAGATTACCACCTTCCCGTGACATTGGACATCACCCACTTGGCCGATACGGCACGCTGCATTGACGCAATCGACACACTGGGAGATAGCATCGTCCATGTCCACGTCAGCGACTTCGGTGAGAAGAACCATATTGCCCTGGGAGACGGAATCCTCGACTTGAAGAAGATCCTACAAAAACTGCAGGAACGCAGGTTCGATGGGATCCTTTCGTTCGAGATCTTCATCCCTGGATCTGCGGTAACACTGGGAGAGCAACGAGACAAATTGCTCGCGCTGCTATAGATGAGCATCGGACGTTCGGAGCAAGTGCGAGCGAGTGGAATGCGCATGTCTGTTATGCGGTGGATCGAATGGAAGGCTTTCTCCTGAGAGTGAGCCAAGACCTGTTCGATCATCCGGAGATCACGTTCGGGTGGGG